>CAYTOM010000061.1:0-6432 GCA_964439335.1 uncultured Peptococcaceae bacterium
ACACGCACCTGCTCGGCAGTGTGACCTCGTTGAGATAATCTTAAAACCTCATCGTCCATCGACTGTACACCCAGCTCTACGATATCGACTGTATAGCGCTTGAAACGCTCAAGCACTGTATCATCCAGATAATCACAGCGCGTAGACAGCCTGATTTTGTGGATTAGACCACGCATTTTTAAATCATATGCCAGTTGCAAAAATTGCTCTTGCTTTTCTCCATCTATCGCCGTAAAGCTACCACCGTAATACGCTAATTGCACCTCACGCTTGGCTAAATCCTTGCAGCTTTCGCGATATTCTCTAACTTGCTTTTCAATACCGGCAATCTCCGGCAAGCTCTCTGTGCCGGAAATTTTACGCTGATTGCAAAACACACATAAATGTTTGCATCCTAAATGTGGAATAAAAACAGGGATAATTAATTCTTTACTCACCTAATCCACCTGTCTTTTGCAAAAAATATAAAGCTGCATTTTGCTCTGCTTCTTTTTTCGTTTTTCCTATTCCCTGACCTTTAATAGCGCCATTAATTAAAACCTGAGCCGTAAATTCCTTGTCATGATCAGGCCCTTTTTCATCAATAATTTTGTACTCAATCACACTATCCGGTCTTTTTTGCACAATCTCCTGTAATTGTGTTTTGTAATCACCATAAAATCCTTTAAATACCAAATCCATTTCCGGCTTTAAAAATTTAAGCACGATCGGTCTAGCCGCATCTAACGACAAGCTCAAATAAATAGCCGCAATAATTGCCTCCCAAGCATCTGCTAAATTCGATGCTCTTTTAGCTCCGCCATTAGCGCGCTCGCCTTTGCCCAAGAGCAAATATTCGCCTAAATTTACCCGCTTAGCCGCACTAGCCAAAGCATTTTCGCACACCAAAGCAGCGCGCATTCTCGTCAATTCACCCTCCGGCTTTTGGGGAAAATTAGCATACAGATACTCTCCGACAATTAAATCAACGACCGCATCACCCAAAAATTCCAAGCGTTGATTATTCGCTTCATGAGTGTCGCAGACATGGGACGGATGGGTTAAAGCTCGATCTAACAAGGTATAATCAGCCAGCTCTACCCCTAATTTCGCACACAAATCTGCTAATTGTCTTTTACGCTCACTTAAATTTTTGTCATTCACATTATTACCTCCTAACCTTATTATTTTATACTATTTATCTCAAAAGTGCAATCCCTAATCAAAAGTTAATGGTATTTTAACTAGCTAAATTTGCTATTTTTCCCAAAGTAATGATAAAAATAAGCATCTCATGCAAATTTTCATGAGGTGCTTATTTCTTACCATGACATGGCTTTATTTAAATTGATATTTTCCTCGCTTTTATCCCACTGAGCAAATTTTTTCTTCATCAATTCGATGAAATCCTTTTCCATCTTGTTTAACGGTTCATTTTCACTATATAAACAATAATATTTTAAGCAGACCTTGACATCGCTAAATGGTACACTTTTTATATCTCCATCGCTAAAATAACGATCGTTATTTAAAATAATCGACGGCATCACCGTTACTCCCACATCTTCGGCGATTAACTGCCGCAATGTTTCCAGGGTACTGACCTCAAATTTGATATTTCCGCTATTCAGTTCCTCATATTCTTTATAATAAGCGACATTAGCAAAAATATCTTTGCTGGGTTTATTGGCATGAGCCGTAGCATATTCATAGCAAATACGCGGTAAATTCATAAATTCTGCCTTGCTGATATATTTTTCTTTAGTATGCGGATTGTCCGAGCAAAATATCCCGACCATATAATCCGTCGCTAAAAATTCGTATTTAATATGCTGTGCTTGTAAATGAGAGCCGATTATTTTTAATGCTTCATCGCTAATGGCGCAAATACAAAAGCACCGCCGTTTTTCACTTTTATATTGCAAAAATTCGTTCAAGACACCATTGACCTTATATTCTCGCACTTGCAAGGACGAATCGGGATGCGATTTTTGCCAGACGCTAAATACCTGCCCCAATAATCCACTATTAACAGCCGGAATAGTCAATACTTCAAAATTAGCATTGGCACTTTCATTTTGGATATCATATATTTCCTGTGTCTTAGCTAAAATTTCTCTCGCTAATAATAATACTCTCTCGCCCTCTGCCGTCGGAGCTACACCGCTTTTCGTGCGCTTAAAAATTTTAAACTTTAACTCTTTTTCCAATGAACTGACTCCGGCACTGACTGAAGGCTGAGTCAGATACAAATTTTCCGCAGCTTTGGAAATGGAGCCGGTCTTTTCTATCTCTACGATATATTGTAATTGTTCTAAGCGCATGAAAAAGCCTCCTATCGATAAAATATTATTGTGTATTTTGATAATAAATGTTTATGCAAATATTCCTACTTAAATTATATTATATTACCTACATTATTTTTTTGCAAGACATTTTTCAGGAAATGCGAAAAAAGGAAATCTCCGAAAAGAGATTTCCTTTTTTATAATAAATAACTTTATTGGGTTAGATCAAAGCGTTTGCCATAGGAATACCGAGACACAAAACCAAGATAAGCTCGGCAATAACCAACGGGAAGCAATATTTCATGATTTCACCGGAGGTCAGATATTCTTTGTTACCAAACATCATTGCCGCAAACGGAGACGCCGACGGAGTCAAGCAAGCAGATGACAAGACAAAGAAAATCATCAACGATACAATCGGTGCTGCCGGCATACCATTGGAGCTACAGTAAACATAGATAACCGGCTCTAAAATCATACCGATAACCAAGCTGTTGCTCAAGTTGGTCAAAATACCGGTCAAAATTAAGAGAATAATCGAGAATTTGATCAAGGACATACCGTTAAATAACGGAGACAAGAAGTAGTTTAAGCAAGCAGTGACACCGGTAGATTCAGTAGTTAAGCAGCTACCGATGTAAATTGCGGTCGCACACAGGAAAAATGTCGGCCAAGCCAAGCCACCCATGATACTGCGCCAATCAGCCAGCGGTTTACCGTCAAATTCAACAAAGGAAGCAATGATAACGAAAATAATCGGCATTGCATAGATACCATCACCCAATAAAGTGAAGAATCCGCCAATATCAAACATTGTACCTTTGATGACGCTCGGCAAAAGCAAGGATAAAATTAAAAGTACATAAGTGATGCTCAAGAATTTCTGACCTTTGTTCATCGGCGGCAAAGGATTTTTATTTAACAAATCCAAAGTGATATTTTTAATTGCCGAGACATCGGGACGGAAAAGATAACGCATAATCAATATATCAACAATGAGAGCCACTAAGCCTAAGATAAAGCAAGTAATAAAGAACGGTCCGTAGCTAATCATAACTGTGCCACCGGAGACACCGGCAAATTGGCTAATCAAAGCTAAAGCATTACCGGTATACGGCGGTACCGGGAAGCCCATCAAGGAAACTAAAACAATCATGATAACCATGAGCTTAGCGTATTTGTCCTTGGGGGTTAGTCCGACATCTTTAAACAAGCTGTACATTACCGGCCACAAGAGGAATATTGGGGTAAACGGTCCAACGAAAATGGACAAAATATAGCCGGCAAACAAAATCATAAAGGTCAAAACCCACGGTTTACCCATAGCAAATTTTCTGGTTAAAAAGAAACGAGCGATATAGTCCGTAATTTTATTATCAATCAAAATATTAATAGCAATCAGTAAAAAGAACATCTGCACTACAACCGGATTACCAAACCAGTTGAGCAAACTGCCATTGACCGGAGCGAAATCGGAAAAAGCAATCATAATTAAGCTGAATAAGCTGCTCCACAAGGCATCGGAAGTCATCCACAAGTATAAGGTACCCAAGAAAATACCCAAAATCTGCATACCGACATCGGTAACCATGGGGATTTCAATCGGCAGATAACGGAATAAAATCATAATAGCAACGCCAATAATTGCATGAATATACTTTTTATTCATAAGTTCATCTCCTAAAAGTAAATGTTTATAGCCAAATTTTTAGCTTTATATTGCATATTCAATGGATGATTTGCTCATCCATTGAATATATTTAACCGTTAAAATTATGCTTCGATAGTTACACCGGTGGTATAAATTTCGAAATCGTCCTCAGCTAATTGAGCCAATACTTTTACTTCGTATTTACCCTTTAAGCCTGTTTTGTTGATAAAGGTATCAACCTCGCGAGTATCAGCCTTTTGGAATGTACCTACGCACATTGCCAAGAAATTCTGCGGAGCAGTATTGACATGATAACGAATAATACTGCCGTCCTCTGCGCAAAGCAATACTTGGTTAATGGTATTCTCTTCAAAGAAAGCATTGACATTGATACGGTCAGCCTCTTCGATGATATGGCACTTAAAGCTTGCCGGTAATTCTGCGCCGTTATCTTTAGCGGAAATTTTCATTTTCTCCTGCTTGGTTTCGATCAGTCCGCCTAAATATTGACCTTTGCCTAATTCGATGGTCTCATTAGCATAGTAAATCGGCAATTTTTCCGCTCTGTAGCAGTTAGCCGGTACATGGAGCTCATACATCAAGACATCGTCTTTGATTTCGCAGGTAATCGACTCAAACTCATAGGTATTGGTGTTATTAGGCTGCATAGAGAGCATAACTGCCATTCCTTCGCAAGTTTTGCCATTCTCACGACCGATACCGCCGGAGTGTACCATGTAATGACCCTCGTCATAGTATTCAACATTGCAGATATATGGTGAGAAAAACTCTGCTCCTCTTTCTTTACCATACTGCCAAACTTGCTCAATTTCCATTTTTTCGGTGTCGATGCGATAGCGTACACCACGAGAGAAGTTTTGGCTGTTAGGTACATAGTTTTCTTTGACTTTGGAGCGATAGTGACCATTGTCAAACATCATAACATCGCCGTCCGGCAATACTACGCAGGCGTGCTGCTCATACTGCCAATCAAATTTAGTTAAATCGCCAACCGGTTTAAAGAAATATTTCTGCATATCTTCCGGCCAGCCGGTCGGATCACCGATGATCCAGTTTAATTTGCCGGTTTCATAATCCAAATTGATTACAGCGTCCTGATGACGACCGGACAAGGTCAAGCTATTGGTTTTCTTGTCATACCAAACGGCATTATTGTGGAACCAGTCATGTGCATCCTGGCTACCGCTACCTGCGGTCGGATACTGCGGTAATACATTTTTGTAATCCCATTTTTTCAAAATTTCGCCGGTGTTCTTGTCCAACAAGACGCAGACATCTTCGACTGTGCCCGAATAAAAATCAAAGGTCAATGCCAAGATATTGCCGTCTTCCATTTCAAACTGGTCATGATGATAACCACCGCACGGAATGACATATTCTTTGAAAACTTTACCGCTCATTGCCATCTCATAAAGACCGGTAGTGAAATACGGCATTTTTACCAATCTCTCGGTACCAATCAAGAAATGACCGTTTTTCAAGCGTTTTAAATCAAAGGCAAAGTTTTCATTAGCGTACCAGCGTACCTCACCGGTGTAGTCATAGCCTACAGGCATAGCGTGCATAGCAGCAGTTAAAAATACAAAATTATTGCCTAAATATTCAGCAGTAGTATTAATGGAAGTAGCTTGTGGGACATCAGCATTTAAAGATTCAGTCTGGATAGTAACAGTAGCTTTCTCACCGCTAGCTAAAGCGATTTCTACTTTGTTAGCATAATTAGCATATAAACCATAGATCGGTAAAATATGCTCTTTTGCAGCAGGGAAAGTATGAGTTACGCTACCGGCAGGCTCTTTACCTACGACAGTAATAGTAGCCTCAGTAGAAATTGGAGTTTCAAATAATACGACAGCAGTCAACGGAGCTAAGATATAAGGATTTACTTTTACTAAAGGATTATTGATAGTAAAATTGCCCTCATGGAATTCTTTTAAGAATGCTTCCTCGGCTTTGGCTTGTCTTTCGATAATGTGCTCTACTTTTTTGTAATCAACGCTCATGTTATCACCTTTCCTTAATTTAGTATATTGAAATAATATTAATAACTTCTTCTGACATTTTGATTATATCTTATAATATTAATTTATGCACATAGTTTTCAGTTATATTTATATAGTTTTTCACTATAATTTCAGCTATACTTTTTCGTGGTATTTCGGGGCAAATTTATCCTGCTATCCCTACTTTGCTAACATTAGACATAAAAATACCCCTGCCTATAGGCAGGGGTATTTTTATTTACTTAATTGTTTTACTTATTTTTACTCACTATTAGCTTTCTTATTTTGAAAACGATCCAAGGTGATGCGCCCGATTTTTCCCTGACGGAAATCGATGATTAACGCCTTTGCAGTCTTTTGCATATCGACCTTGCCACCTTTTAGCAAAAATCCGCGTTTACGCCCGATTTCCTCAGCCATGCTCCAAGCATCCAGTGCCATTTCCTCATCAGTGAGCTTATAGCGTTCTTTTAAGGCTTTAGGGTAATAT
>CAYTOM010000062.1:0-6421 GCA_964439335.1 uncultured Peptococcaceae bacterium
TCGGTTTAGGAGTCAGATCCAGCACAACACGATTGATGCCGTCTACCTCATGGGTAATACGGTCGGTGATATGATGGAGCAACGGATACGGAATTTCCTCAATCGTTGCGGTCATCGCATCGGTAGTATTGACCGCGCGGATAATTGCCGGCCAGCCCTCATAGCGCTTGCCATCACGCACACCAACACTCTTAAAATCAGGCACTGCAATAAAATATTGCCATACCTCGCGCAAAATAGCATCAGCCTCACGCAAAGCATGCAAACGGTCACGAGTAATAGCACCTAAGCAGCGTACACCCAAACCCGGACCCGGGAATGGTTGACGATAAACCATATTGTGCGGCAAACCTAATGCCTCACCTACCACACGAACCTCATCTTTATAAAGCAATTTAACCGGCTCGACTAACTCCATTTTCATATCCTCAGGCAAACCGCCGACATTATGATGCGCCTTGACACCCTTCGACTCCAAAATATCCGGATAAATAGTGCCTTGTGCCAAAAAATCTATCCCCTCTAACTTAGCTGCTTCCTCATCAAATACTTTAATGAACTCACCGCCAATGATTTTGCGTTTCTTTTCCGGTTCACTTACTCCGGCAAGCAAATCCAAAAAGCGATCTGTTGCATCAACATAAATCAAATTAGCGTCCATCTGATTTTGGAATACTTCGATAACCTGCTCGCTTTCGCCTTTACGCATCAAGCCATGATTGACATGCACACAATATAATTGCTTGCCAATGGCCTTAATTAATAAAGCCGCTACGACAGATGAATCTACACCGCCGGATAAAGCCAACAAAACCTTTTTATCCCCTACTTGTGCGCGAATAGCTGCCACCTGCTCCTCAATAAAAGTTTCTGCTAACTGCGGGGTAGTAATACGCGCCATGGATTCCGGTCGTACATTACTCATATTATCATTCCTCCTAAATTTTACTCCCATTCTATAGTTGCCGGGGGTTTTGAAGTAATATCATAAACAATACGGTTAATATGCTTAACCTCATTTACAATACGAACTGACACTCTATCTAAAACATCATACGGGATTCGCGCCCAATCAGCCGTCATAAAGTCGCTGGTCTCGACCCCACGCAAAACCAAGGTATAATCATAAGTTCTGCCATCACCCATGACACCTACCGAGCGCATATTTGTTAAAACTGCAAAATATTGATTGATACTGCGATCTAATCCGGCGTTGGCAATCTCTTCGCGGAAAATAGCATCGGCATCACGCAAAATATCCATCTTGTCCGCTGTGACCTCGCCCAAAACTCGAATAGCCAAGCCCGGTCCGGGGAATGGTTGCCGCCACACCAAATTATCCGGCAAGCCTAATTCCTGCCCCATCCGGCGCACTTCATCTTTAAATAATAAGCGCAACGGCTCGATTAATTCCTTGAAATCCACTACTGATGGCAAGCCACCGACATTGTGGTGCGATTTAATCACCGCACTATCGCCTAAACCGCTTTCTATCACATCAGGATAAATTGTACCCTGCACCAAAAAATCCACTTTGCCGATTTTTTTAGCCTCGTCCTCAAAGACGCGGATAAATTCCTCGCCGATAATCTTGCGCTTGCTTTCCGGCTCACTAACTCCGGCTAATTTGGCTAAAAAACGCTCCTGAGCATTAACACGCACAAAATTAGCGTCAAACATCTGCGAAAATACTGCCTCGACCTCATCGCCCTCATTTTTGCGCATTAGCCCATGGTCGACAAAGACACAAGTTAATTGCTTGCCGATAGCCTTGGACATCAATGCCGCCACGACAGACGAATCCACCCCGCCGGATAAAGCACATAACACCCTACCCTCGCCGACCTGCTCTCTGATTTTTTTGATTTGGTCATCGATATAGCGCGACATCACCCAGTCCGGCTCGCACTCACAAACTTCAAACAAGAAATTGCGGAGCATGTCCCGACCTTTAGGCGTATGATTGACCTCCGGATGGAACTGCACGCCATAGAGCTTGCGCTCGGCGTCCTCCATTGAGCCAGTCGGGCAGGCTTTTGTCGTCGAGGTAACAACAAATCCCTCCGGCACCTCTGAAATATAGTCCGTATGGCTCATCCAGCAAATCTGCTCGGAATCCACACCTTTAAATAATTTACTTTCCTTTTGAATAGTGACCTCGGTTTTACCATACTCACTTTGCGTCGCAGCCGATTCGACTGTCCCACCCAAAGTGTATGCCATTAGCTGGCAGCCATAGCAAATACCTAAAATCGGGATCCCCCAATCAAATATTTCTTTGGCAATATGCGGAGATTTTTCGTCATAGACGCTATTAGGTCCACCGGTAAAGATAATGCCTTTAGGATTTAACGCTTTTAATTCCTCAAGCGGCATTTTGTAGGATTTTACTTCGCAATATACCTGACATTCACGCACACGCCTAGCTATCAACTGATTATATTGACCGCCAAAATCTAAAACGATAATCATATTTCTTTGCTCGTTCATTTTTCTACTCCGTAAAACAGTATCACTTTACCATTTCCTCTTTAATTTCAGCTACATATGGTAGTTGACGATACTTGCCGTCATAGTCCAAACCATAGCCTATCACAAATGCATCGGGTATCTCATAGCCGACATAGTCAGGCTTGAAATCCACTACACGGCGTGATGGTTTATCCAAAAATACACAGGTAGACAAACTTTTCGGCTCTCTGGTCTGCAAAAATTCACATAATTGAGATAAAGTATTGCCGGTATCAATGACATCATCTACGATAAGTACATTTCTGCCCTTTAAATCCTCACGGCAATCCTGCACTATTTTAATTTTGCCACTGGAGGTAGTCCCCGAGCCATAGCTGGACACTATCATCGAATCCAACACTACATCGGCAGTTAATTCACGAATCAAATCGGCGGTAAAGACCAAAGCACCCTTTAAAATAGAAATTACCACTAATTCCTCATCATCAAATCGTGCAGAAATCTCTCGTCCTAATTCCTTTACTTTTAAATCAATCTCATTTTCAGAAATAAGCACACTTTTGACAGCTTTATTCATTACTTCGTCTCCCTTCGCAGTATCTTTCAACGCTACATTAAGTCTCATTATGAAAGAATAAGAGAATTATACCACAAGCTATGCAAAATAAAAAGAGGAAATAGCGAAAAATAATTTTTTTATTTTTATTACCGACGCACCGTTTTCTTTAATCATCAGCTACAAAAGCGGAGCGCTGATAGCCTCGACCTTTTTAAACAATGCAAAATCGATAGTGAGCTCCAGCTTTTTCTGTGGCTCGGCTGCTTCCGTAGCTGATATCTCCGCCTGCGTGACATAGCCATGCCTATCTATCCACACAGTCAAAAGCACCTCCTGCCAATCATAGGTCATATAGGGTGTATTGACATAATTTAAAATCTGTAATTTACGGCATTTTTCCTCGTTAATTACTTCCTTGCCCAGATACTCCACCTCATAGGGCGCACTAATCTTTAAAAAATCCAGCGGACTTAATTCCGCCAGCAAAATTTGCGTCGCTTCTTTGCCCATATTATCCACCATTAGCCACTTGCCATCAGCACTATCGCGCCTATAATATGTATCCCCCAGCTGATAAATCTCAAATTCGCTACCTACCACCTCGACACGACCGGACAAATGAATATCCTCACCATTCACTACACCCTTTATAGTACAAATATTACTCCTCTCCTCAGCCACCTCTCGCACAGCCCTAGCCTCAAACTGATAACTTTCACAATTTAAAGTTTGGTCAATAGCCTCCTGCACTATCTCCTGTGCCGGCAAATGATATTCCTCCCAAATATCAGCCAAGCTCCATACGGCTAATCCCAAAACCAATACTCCTATCCCAAAGATTAATCCCCTTTTCCAAGATGAAATTACCCTTTTTTCTCTATTTTGTAAGCCTTTTAAAATATTTTTCACTCTTTCCACCTCCGCTTCATCATATGAAAAAAAGCCGTATTTATGCCATATATTTATATATTATCGAGTTAATTATTTATCTTATCAAAAAAATTAGCAAAATTACCCCTTGCATAATTATAAAAAATATGGTAGCATATATACACTGCAAGCACAGACTTAGCAGACTCTGGAGAGTCTCCATTAAGGAGCGCCGAAGGTGTACCTCATTTGACCCACTCAAATGACAATCTCTCAGGCAAAAGGACAGGGCAAAAATGCAAGTGTTTACACTGCTAAATGCAACGTTCTACTCTTTCAGAGAGCTTATTGCGCGAGCGCGCGATTAGCTCTTATTTTTTATATGCATTTTTCGATGCATCAATTAAAATCTGAAGGGAGAATTCAACATGTTAGAATTAGTTCAAAGCCTCAACGGCTACCTATGGAATGTCATCTTAATCGTGCTCTTATGCGGCACAGGTATCTACTACACATTCCGTCTCAAATTTATTCAAGTCAGAAGATTCGCAGAAGGATTTAAGCTGGTTTTCGGTGGCTTCTCACTCAAAGGTCATAAGCACGAAGACGGCGCCATGACTCCTTTCCAATCCATTACGACAGCTATCGCTGCCCAAGTAGGTACCGGTAATATCGCCGGTGCAGCTACCGCAGTAATGTCCGGTGGCCCGGGTGCTATCTTTTGGATGTGGTTAAGTGCATTTTTCGGTATGGCTACGGTTTACGCCGAGGCTAGCTTGGCACAAAACTATAAAACCACTGTCAATGGCGAAGTAACCGGCGGTCCTGTTTATTATATTAAAGCTGCTTTCAAAGGCAAATTAGGCAAATTCTTGGCAGGATTCTTTGCTGTATCCATCATCTTAGCCTTAGGCTTTATGGGCAATATGGTACAGTCCAACTCTATCGGCTCGGCATTTGTTGCTGTCTTTGCTAACCGCGGTATCACTATCAATCCTATCTATATCGGTATTATCGTAGCTGCTATTGCCGGCTTCATTTTCTTGGGCGGTACCAAACGCTTAGCCGGTGTAGTTGAAAAAATCGTGCCGATTATGGCGCTTATCTATATCATCGGTGGTGTTATCGTTTTAGCATGTAACTTTACCCAGATCCCCGAAGTATTCAAAATGATTTTCGTTGGCGCATTCTCTCCGCAGGGTGTCGCCGGTGGTGCATTCGGTGTCACTGTCCAGCAAGCTATCCGTTTTGGTGTAGCGCGTGGCTTATTCTCCAACGAAGCCGGTATGGGTTCTACTCCTCACGCTCACGCTCGTGCTAATGCCAAAAACCCTCATGAGCAAGGCTTGTCCGCAATGATCAGCGTCTTTATCGACACCTTTATCATTGTCAACATCACTGTATTTGCCATCATGAGCACCGGCGCATACAGCACCGGATTGACCGGTACCGAATTGACCCAGGCTGCATTTAGTAGCGTAATGGGTAGCTTTGGTGATATTTTCATCGCTATTTGCTTGTTCTTCTTTGCTTTCTCCACTATTATCGGCTGGCATTTCTTTGCTTCGATCAATGTCAAATATCTCTTTGGTGACAAAGCTATCAAAATCTACTCGGCTATCGTTTTAGTATTTGTCATCCTTGGTTCTACCTTAAAAGTAAATTTAGTTTGGGAATTAGCCGACTTCTTTAACGGTATTATGGTTATCCCGAACTTACTGGCATTGTTAGCACTAAGCGGCGTAGTCAGTGGCATTTACAAAAAATTTGACCGCAAATAAAGATTGTTTACCTATCCATTCCCCAAACCTCTAAGCATTTGCTTAGAGGTTTTTTGTTTAATTTATTTCCTTCTTTCTTTTGCCAAATAATTCTTGCAAATTTTACCACAATATGTTAAACTAATTATGAGGTGATTATGATGTGGCATCCCCATAAATGGCTCGATGATTTAGCAGAAAAATATGGCTGGTGGATTGGACCCTGCATTATTCTTGGTCGTGTGTTAAGCAGATTATGTATGGATTATGTTCCAGAAAATATATCATCTATCCTTGTTATGTTATTATCTACTGGCATAATTGTTTTTTTAATAAGCTGTTTTATTAAAAAATGCCGCCCACTTCTTCGTCATTATCATATGTGTCTTTATCTGCATTTCTTGCTTTCTATAATTATATACCCTTCTATTATTTTTTATTTCATTGATCGCAATCTGACTCTGGAAGGATCTTTAATTTTAGGTGCCTTATTTTTTTTAGTACTAATAGCTATATGTATTCTGCTAAAAATCGTAGATATAAAGCTTAAGAAAAAAGTATCTGTTTAAAAAACAGATACTTTTTTCTTATTAGGCTAATCCATATTCTTTTGTGGTTACTAACCAATGCGTAGGCTTATCCGTATTAATGCCAAGGATATATTCTCCTACTTGTTCATCAGCTATCATCATCTCACGCTGTAATATAATGCCTATATCTTGATTACTTTCCGCTAATTCTGCGACCAGTCTATCTAATT
>CAYTOM010000063.1:0-6331 GCA_964439335.1 uncultured Peptococcaceae bacterium
CGACCCATTGAGCTTAAAAGCATCATTAGAAAGCAAAATTATCAGTGGTTTATTTTCCGCCGGGCAAATCAACGGTACCTCCGGCTATGAGGAAGCCGCTGCCCAAGGCTTGATTGCCGGCATTAATGCGGCGCGCTTTATCCAAAACCTGGAGCCCATCATCATCAAACGCTATGAGGGCTATATCGGCGTATTGATCGATGATTTAGTGACCAAAGGCACCAACGAGCCCTATCGAATGCTGACTTCGCGTGCAGAATATCGCCTGCTTTTGCGCGAGGACAATGCCGATTTGCGCTTGAGTGATTTAGGGCACGAAATAGGGCTTTTAACTGAAGAGCGCTATCAGGAATTTTGTCAGAAAAAAGACCACATCAACGGCGAATTAGAGCGTCTAGCCCATATAACGGTGAAAGCTGATGACCCCAAAATCGTAGAATTTCTGGCTAGCAAAGAATCCTCGCCGTTAAAGCAGGGGATCCCCGCTTTAGAATTTTTGAAACGCCCGGAAATCACTTATCAGGATTTGCTTTCGTTAGGTCTGGGCGATGCCTCCTTAACCAAGCAAGAGCGTGAGCAAGCCGAAATCCAAATCAAATATGCCGGCTATATCGCTAAACAATTACAGCAGGTCAGTCGCATTGAAAAGCTGGAAAACAAAATTTTGGACGAAAATTTAGACTACAGCCAAATCAAAGGCTTACGCTTAGAGGCACGACAAAAATTGACTAATATCAAGCCCCATACCGTAGGACAAGCCTCGCGTATCTCCGGAGTATCACCGGCGGATATCAGTGTCTTATTAATCTATTTAGAACAGCACCGAGGAGATAAAGATGCCAAATAGAGAAATTTTTGCAGAAGTTTTTGCGAATGAAAATATCGAATTAAACAACGAGGAATTAGCTAAATTTCTGCGCTATCACGAATTATTGGTCGAATGGAATGAAAAAATCAATCTGACGGCTATCACAGAGGCGCATGATGTCGCCGAAAAGCATTTTGTAGATTCCTTGTTAGCACAAAGAATGCCGATTGCTTGGCAAAATAAAACCCTAATCGACATCGGCACCGGTGCAGGCTTTCCCGGGATACCGCTAAAAATAATGAATACCACGCTCCAAGTCACCTTGTTTGATTCGTTGCAAAAAAGGTTAAACTTTTTAGATGCCGTCATTACCGAATTACAGCTGGAGGATATCACTACTATCCACGGCAGAGCCGAGGACGGTGGGCGTGCTCCAAATTTGCGCGAGAAATACGACATCGCCACTGCCAGAGCCGTAGCTAAAATGCCTGTATTATTAGAGTACGCTCTGCCTTTTGTCAAAGTAGGCGGTTATTTCATCGCCCTAAAAGGTCCCGAATTAGACGAAGAATTAGCTCAATCGAAAAAAGCACTGAAAACATTAGGCGCGGAAATTGCCGAGGTGGGACATTTTACTTTGGCTAATGAAAGCTACACGCGCAATATCGCTTTGATCAAAAAAGTAGCACCTACCCCCAAAGCCTACCCCCGTAAAGCCGGAACACCGCAAAAAAAGCCATTGCTTTAAGCAATGGCTTTTGTCATAAGTGATAATAATTTGACGCAAAAAAGCAGCAGGAAATAGTTGGTAAATATTGAACATTCTCTATATAAGGAGTGTGGTAAATATGGGAGAAAAATTGAGCCGCTTATGGTCTTTCTCTACGGATAATACCCCAAAGGACGAGCCTCTCGCCAAAAGCGGAGCTATCGAGGAAATACCGCTAAAGCTGATTATGCCAAATCCTTTTCAGCCGCGCAAAAACTTTGCCGCTGAGCAATTAGAGGAATTAGCCGAATCGATAAAAAATTACGGCTTATTGCAGCCGATTTTAGTCCGCAAAAATGGAGAAAATTATCAGCTTATCAGCGGCGAGCGACGATTGCGCGCCGGCAAAATGGTAGGACTGGAAAGCATCCCGGCTGTAGTGCGAGAATTAACCGACCAAGAAGCCGCGGAAATGGCTTTGGTGGAAAATTTATCGCGTGCCGATCTCAATTATTTTGAAGAAGCCGAGGGATATCTGCGTTTAATCAAGGAATTTGCGCTAACTCAAGACGAAATCGCCAAGCGTATGGGCAAAAGCCAGCCCACTATTGCCAACAAGCTCAGGCTGTTGACCCTGCCACCTAATGTCCGCTTGGCTATCGACCCCACCAAAATTACCGAGCGCCATGCTCGCAGTCTGCTCAAGCTCAAGGACGAGGACAAGCAATTAGCCGTTTTGGAGAAAATTTATAACGAAGGGCTCAATGTCCGCCAAACAGATAATTATATCGCCCACCTACTGGCATTAGATGAGGAATTAAAGCAAAAAAATCGTCGTTTGCGCATGGGCAAGGCTTTTCGCGATATGAAAATATTTTTAAACACGATCAATTCGGCGGTAGACGAAATCCGCGCCGTAGGCTTAAATGCCGAAATTAAAGAGCAGGATTATGATGAATATGTCGAGGTCATTATCACTCTGCCGAAAAAAATCAGCTAGTGTGAATTTGCCATATAGAAAAAGCTCCTGTAAATACAGGAGCTTTAGCTTTATTTCTCGACAATTTCATGCATTTTGTCAATGCAGTTTTTGCAGATCAATCTGCCATTGAAATTGATGGTATCCTCAGTACTGCTGCAGAAAATGCAAGCCGGTTCATACTTTTTAAGGATAATTTTTTCCTCGTCGATGTAGATTTCCAAAGAATCCTTTTCATCAATACCCATGGTTCTCCGCAATTCGATTGGAATAACGATGCGGCCCAATTCATCAACTTTTCTCACGATGCCTGTTGATTTCATACTACGCACTCTCCTTTGATTAATTTTTGTTTGGTAGTAATGTAGCCGGCGGATAAATAGTTTTCCAAACCGCTACATAGTAAATATTTGACATTTTATTCATATTTCCTGCTTGTCCGGCAAAAAAATTTGAAAAAATGTAAAAAACTTTTTTCATAAATTACAATTTCTGCAAATACTTGCTTGTTTTTGCCTCTATATATTTATTTAGACATATATTTTAATTTTCCTGCCTATATTTTCTTGTTTTTACATTTTTTAATATTTATCCAATCGATAAATCGTCCTTATGCTTGTCCATGATACAAATTGCCAAATTTGATAAATTCGCTGCGGAAGCTCAGCTCAATTTCACCGACGGCACCATTACGATGCTTGGCGATAATGATACTGGCGATACCCTTTTTTTCGCTTTCCCGATTATAGTATTCATCGCGGTGAATAAACATAACGATATCCGCGTCCTGCTCCAAGGAGCCCGATTCACGCAAATGGCTCAAGGACGGCTTTTTATCACCGGATAGCTCTGTAGAACGGCTCAACTGCGACAAAGCAATAATCGGCACCTCCAGCTCTCTTGCCAAGGCTTTCAGCGAGCGAGAAATTTGCGAAACCTCCTGCTGGCGGTTTTCAGTTTTACTACCGGAAGTCATAAGCTGCAAATAGTCCACTATGATTAAATCCAAGCCATGCTCGGCTTTGAGACGGCGAGCTTTGGCGCGCATCTGGCGAATAGATAATGCCGGCGTATCATCGATATAAATAGGTGCTTGAGCCAGTGGCGTAATCGCCTCGATCAATACGCCCCAATCCTCTTCTTTAATACGCCCGGTCGACAGTGCGTCCTGGCTGATTTCCGCTTCGGAGGAAATCATACGGCGAATGAGCTGTTCGTTGGACATCTCCAAACTAAATACTGCTACGGTTTTTTTAGCCATAATGGCGGCATTTTCCGCTAGGTTAAGGCAAAATGCCGTTTTACCCATAGAGGGACGAGCCGCTAAAATGATAAAGTCTGATTTTTGCCAACCATGTGTAATATTATCCAAATCAACAAATCCCGACGGCACTCCGGTCAATCCTGCCTTTTGCTTGTATAAAAATTCCAGTTTGTCGATAGCATCGGATAAAATCGTATCAATTGGGACTAAGCCTTTTTTCTGCTGACCCTGGGAAATTTCCAAGATCATCTTTTCCGCATCATCCAGCAGATTGTCGGCGTCCTCGCTGTTTTCATAGCCACGACTGGCGATATTACTACCGGTACGAATAATCCTGCGGAGGATAGATTTTTCTTTAATAATTTGCGCGTAATGAGCGGCATTGGTACTGATAGTATTCGCACCCATGACCTGGGCGATAGTCGTCAGACCGCCTATTTTGTCTAAATTGCCATCAGTTTGCAAGCGTTCGCTCAAGGTGATGAGATCGATAGGCTTGTTTTGCTCATTTAATTTTAGCATCGCTTGATAAATGATAGCGTGATCCTGCCGATAAAAATCCTCCGGCACCAGGATTTGCATAGCCTCATAAATAGCGTCTTTATTTAGAAAAATAGCTGCCAAAAGTGCCTGCTCAGCATCACTGCTTTGCGGCATGATTTTTTCAGCTAAAGCCTCACTCATATCGTCACCCACTTTAAAAAATCCACTTCTGCTTCATTATAGCAAATAAAAGGAAATATTGCAATAATTTTTATAGGATTTGTAGAAAATTAAGCAGAAAAAAAGAGCTTTGACAGCTCTTTTTTTCTATAGCTATTTCACTTTAATTAGTTATTTCAATTCAATTGCCTTTAGCTATTTTACTTCAATTACTTTGTAATCTTTAGCGGTTACGGCATTAATCAAAGTCTCGTCGCTTACTTCGCAGCTCAAATTGACGGTAGCGGTTTTTGCTTCTAAATTTACTGTAGCTTCGACACCATCGATAGCGTTTAAGGCTTCCTCGACAGCTTTTTTGCAATGCGGGCACATCATACCCTCAATCACCATAGTTTTAGTCATTATCTCGCCTCCTTTCGCCGAAAGTGAAACAGTATCATCGATACTTACGGTTTGATTATTGACGATAGCCTGCTCATAGGGGCTTTTGAAACGATACAGCCGCAGAGCATTGGTGACGACGCAAAATGAGCTCAAGCTCATCGCCGCCGCACCCAGCATCGGATTTAGCTTTAAGCCTAACGAAAGGAAGAATACTCCGGCTGCTACCGGAATACCGATAGAATTGTAGAAAAACGCCCAGAATAAGTTTTCCTTGATATTTTTAAGAGCTGCTTTGGACAGTGCCAAGGCATTTAAGATATCTAACAAATTATTATTCATCAAAATGACATCAGAAGAATCTACCGCAATATCACTGCCATGGGCAATGCTCAGCCCGATATCGGCTTGGACTAATGCCGGAGCATCATTGATACCATCGCCAATCATCGCGACATGGCGACCTTCGTTTTGTAATTCAATAATTTGCCCAGCTTTTTCGTGTGGCAAGACCTGCGCAATCACCCGATCGATATTTAATTGCCGGGCGATATAATTAGCCGTATTTTGGTTATCTCCGGTGAGCATCACCACAGTGATACCTTTATCTTTTAAAGCACGCACTGCCTCGATAGATTCGTCTTTCAAGGTATCTGCCAAAGCAATCAAGCCGATAATTTTCGCATCATAGGCAAAATAAAGCGGTGTCGCACCTGTTTGGGCTAAATTTTCGCCTTGGGCAAACAAATTATTGTCAATCAAACCATGCTCACGCATCAGTTTTTCATTGCCGGCAAGGGCTTTCTTTTGATTAATTATACCGCTAATGCCCTGCCCGGACAAGGTCTGATAATTTTCGACAGCCATGGCTTTCGCTTGTAAACTATCACCATACTCGACGATGGCTTGGGCTAAAGGATGCTCGGATAGTTTTTCTAAAGAATATGCTATATCGAGCAAATCCTCATTAGTCACATTTTTAGCGGTAATTAATTCCGAGACGCCGGGCTTGCCCTTGGTCAAGGTACCGGTTTTGTCAAAAACGATTGTATCGATTTTTTGTAAATTTTCCAAAGCCGAAGCATCTTTAAAAAGTATACCTTTTTTCGCGCCGACACCTGTCGCCACCATAATTGCTACCGGAGTAGCTAGCCCCAAAGCGCAGGGGCAAGAAATAACCAAAACTGCAATCGCCGTTGATAAAGCAAAGGAAACACCCATGCCCAATAGTAGCCACACCACTGCGGCAATGATTGCGATAGTGATAACTACCGGCACAAATACCGCCGCTATTTTGTCTGCCAAGCGGGCAATCGGAGCTTTAGAGGCTGATGCCTGCTCGACCATTTGCACGATTTTAGCCAATACTGTTTCGTCGGCTACCTTTAGCGCGCGACATTTCAAAAAGCCACCGGTGCAAATTGAGGCGGTCAAAACCTCGTCATTTATTTTTGCCTCGACCGGCAGGCTTTCACCGGTCAAAGCCGATTTATCCAAAACTGCCTGCCCCTCAATTACAATCCCATC
>CAYTOM010000064.1:0-6204 GCA_964439335.1 uncultured Peptococcaceae bacterium
AAGCGAGGATTGCACACGCTGATTGACAAAATTATGAGCAACAAAATCACCAGCCAAATCTCCGAGCGCACCGGCAAGGATACCAACCGCGTCTCGACGATGCGCAAGCTCATTAAAAGTATCATCACCTATGTGATATATTTTTTCGCGATTATCAGCATCTTGGGGACATTGGGAATTAATGTCACCGCTGTCTTAGCCGGAGCCGGAATTGTTTCCTTAGCGGTGGCTTTCGGTGCCCAAAGCATCGTCCAAGATTTAATCAGCGGGATTTTTCTCGTCGTGGACAACCAGTACGATGTCGGCGAATATATCAAAATCGGCGATACTATCGGCAAAGTCGAGGAAATCGGCATGAAAACCACCAAAATCGCCAGCTATAACGGTGAATTATTAACCATTCCCAATGGGCAAATACAAACGGTCATTAACTATAGTCGTCATGCCCAGCGGCGCAATGTCGATGTCGGCATAGCCTATGAGGAGGACACTACTCACGCAATTGAGGTTATCAATCTAGCCTGCCAAAAGGTAAACGAGGGTGCTTTGGCAGAGCATTTAGACGAAAAATGCCATTGCTTGGGCGTTTTTGAATTAGCTGATAGCAGCGTAGTTATCCGCACGACCTTTACCGCCTTTGATTGGAAGCAGCTTGCTATCGAATTGGAATTAAGAAAAGCTATCAAGGACACCTTGAGCGACTTAAATGTCGAAATATC
This sequence comes from uncultured Peptococcaceae bacterium, assembly GCA_964439335.1. Classification (GTDB taxonomy): domain Bacteria; phylum Bacillota; class Peptococcia; order Peptococcales; family Peptococcaceae; genus QAKL01. The sequence continues at coordinate 720 of CAYTOM010000064.1, forward strand.
CTACCCTAAACTGCAAATGGTGCAATAACGGAGGTCATACCTATGCCTATGAAACTAAATATCGGCGATATTGTCCAAACTAAGAAAAATCATCCCTGCGGCGGCAATCAGTGGGAAATAATGCGTACCGGCATGGATTTCCGCATTCGCTGTACCACCTGTGGGCATGAAACTTGGATTACCAGAGTAAAGCTGGAAAAATCCATTAAAAAGATAATAAGTAGTGTCGAAGAAACAAATAAATGAATTTTATCCATTTAACCCTTGCAAAATTCAAACAATTTTGCTATACTATTTAATTGTTAATCCCTGCTCTGCAAACAGAGCCTTTAGTCCGGGGGGAGGAGGTGCAATTATGCGCGAATATGAATTGTTTTATATGATCAAAACTGACATCACCGAGGAGCAAACTGAGGCTGTCATTGAGAAATTCAATGGTATCTTGGCTCGTGAAGGTGCTGAAGTAACCGCTGTTGACAAATGGGGCAAACGCAAACTTGCTTACATCATCGACAAAAAATATCGTGAAGGTTACTATGTTTTGGTTAAATTTAACGGCACACCTGAGGCTGTTAAAGAAACAGATCGTTTGCTCAAAATCGATGACAATGTATTACGTCATATGATTACTAAAGTTGGCGAATAAGAGAGGGTGGAAAGATGAATAAAATTATCTTGATCGGTCGTTTGACCCGTGACCCGGAATTACGCTACACCCCAAACGGTGCGGCAGTATGCAGCTTTACTTTAGCTGTAGATCGTCCGTTTACTACCCAAGGGGGCAATAGGGAAGCCGACTTTATTAACATTGTCGTATGGAACAAAGCAGGCGAAAACTGTGCTAAATATTTATCCAAAGGTCGTCAAGCAGCTGTCGAGGGTAGATTACAAATCCGCTCCTATGACGGTAACGATGGACAAAAACGCTATGTCACAGAAGTAATCGCTGACCGTGTCGAATTTATCGGCGGTAATAACGGCGGAGGCAATAATTCCTCTGTCAGACCTAATACCGGTGATGATTTCGGGACAGAAATAGATTTCGATGACAGTGAGGTTCCCTTTTAATTTTCAATAAAGGAGTGAATTTCAATGGCAAAAAGAGAACGCAATCCGCGTAAAATGAAGAAAAAAGTTTGTGCATTCTGTGCTGAGAAAAACGAGTACATTGATTACAAAGATGTCAACAAACTTAAAAAATATGTAACTGAAAAAGGCAAAATTTTACCGCGTCGTATCACCGGTAACTGCGCTAAACATCAGCGCGCATTAACTGTTGCTATCAAAAGAGCAAGAGTTATGGCATTACTGCCTTTCACTACTGAATAATTTCTATGGCGCACTTTTAGTGCGCCATATTTTCTTATGGGGGATAAATATGGCTGACAAAATTAAAGTAACACCTACATCATCGCAAAAAATGATTAATATAGTTTCTTTAGCCATGATAATTGCTTACATCGGATATTGCTTTTTTGCTTGGGACAAACTGCCGGAAATGATACCCCGCCATTACAATGCTTTAGGCGAGATAGATGCCTACTGGAGCAAAAATCACTTTTTATTTCTGCCGGCAATTACGGTCTTTTTGTATGTCTTTATGAGCTTGACCGAGCGTTTTCCCCAGATGTGGAATATCCCCCAGAAAAAAGGTGTCGATATCACTACGCAAGAAAACAATTTAAGCCTGGCGTACTCAATGATGCTGGTGATGAAATTGGAAATAGTGCTGATTTTTTGGGCACTCACTTTTTATACAGTCACCAACCAAAATATGCCTGTGTGGTTTTTAGTGGTAGCTTTAGTCATGATTTTTGCGACCATGTGGTATTATATCCGCAAGATGAAAGCAGAATAAAAATAGAGTTTAAATAGAATTAAAAAGAAGTAAAAAGTATTAAAAAGAATTAACTTTAAGGAGAACTAATCATGATAATTTCGACTAAAGGTCGTTATGCGCTGAGAATTATGCTTGATTTGGCGGCGCACCCCGACGATGGCTATATTTCTTTGAAAACTATTTCTAACAGACAAAATATTTCGATGAAATATCTCGAGGCTATTGTCGCTATGCTCAACAAAGCTGATTTATTGGATAGTATGCGTGGCAAAGACGGCGGCTATAAATTAAATCGCGAGCCAAAGGATTATAATATTGCGCAGATTATCAAATTGACCGAGGGCTCTTTGGCACCGGTGGCTTGCTTGGATTGCGGAGAAAATACCTGCGAGCGCGCCGGTGATTGCTTGACTTTGCCACTGTGGCAAAATTTAGAGCAGTTGATTGATGAATACTTGAGCGCGGTTAGCTTGGAAGATGTCATGCTAGGTAAAATAAAATCTGTTTAGGATAAGCATATTGAATTATTTTAGACATATGCCATATTTTTTCTTTAATTCCTATTGACAAGGTGGGTTATTAGCACTATAATTCATATATAAATTATAGGATTTAAAGAAAAGAGGTTATTCAGATGTTAGTTTATGCGGATAATGCCGCTACGACCGGGACTAATCCGGAAGTAGTGCAGGCGATGCTCCCCTATTTCAGCGAAATTTACGGCAATCCCTCCAGCTTACATACTATTGGGCAAAATGCCAACGAGGCTTTAAGCGAGGCTCGCACCTCGATCGCCGCTGATTTAAACTGTAAACCCAACGAGATTTATTTTACCTCCGGTGGTAGTGAGGCGGATAATCAGGCTGTGCTGTCAGCAGCGGCTATCGGAGCGAAAAAAGGGAAAAAGCACATTATTTCGACGGCGTTTGAGCATCATGCCCTGCTTCATACGCTGAATAAATTAGCCAAAATGGGCTTTGAGATTACTTTGCTGGATGTGCATGATGATGGATTGCTGAGTGTGGATGATGTGGCTCTGGCTATCCGCCCTGATACCTGCTTGGTAACAATTATGATGGCTAATAATGAAATAGGCACGATTGAGCCGATTGCGGAAATCGGGGCTTTGTGCCGCGAGAGGGGTATTATTTTTCATACAGATGCGGTGCAGGCTGTCGGGCATATCCCGATTGATATTCAAGCGATGCAGATAGATATGCTTTCGCTTTCGGCGCATAAATTTCATGGACCGAAAGGTACCGGCGTGCTTTATGCGCGCAATGGTATCCCTTTAATCAATCTCATCGAGGGCGGTGCGCAGGAGCGTGGCAAGCGCGGTGGTACGGAAAATATCCCCGGTATTATCGGTACTGCCAAAGCACTACATTTAAGCATAGAAAATTTAGAGGATAATAGGCGCTATGTGACGATGCTACGCGATAGATTGATTAATGGTTTAAGCAAAATTCCGGCAAGTGTGCTTAATGGTCACCCGACTAATCGTTTGCCCGGAAATTGCAATATGAGCTTTTTCGGTATCGAGGGAGAGTCATTGCTACTGTTGCTCAATCAAAAGGGTATTTGTGCGTCGACCGGCTCAGCGTGCTCTTCGGCTACTTTAGATCCCAGCCATGTGCTTTTGGCGATTGGTCGCCCACATGAGATTGCTCATGGCTCACTCAGGCTGAGCTTGAATGAGGAAAATACGGTTGCCGAGGTTGATTATATTATCGATTCGGTGACGGAAGTAGTTAGTTATTTGCGGAGCATTTCCCCACTGTGGCAAGATTATCAAAAAGGAGAGATTGACATATGCTATACTCTGAAAAAGTAATGGATCATTTTACTAATCCGCGCAATATAGGCGAAATGGCTGATGCGTCCTGCATGGGCGAGGTCGGTAATGCCAAATGTGGCGATATTATGCGTATTTATTTAAAAATAGATGATAATGGCATTATCACCGATGCGAAATTTAATACTTTTGGCTGTGCTTCGGCGATTGCCGCCAGCTCAATGGCGACTGAATTGGTGAAAGGGCGCACGATTGCGCAGGCGCGGAAATTGACTAACCAAGAGGTCGTTGAGGCGTTGGACGGCTTGCCGGCGCAGAAAATTCATTGCTCGGTGTTGGCTGATGAGGCTATTAATGCGGCATTGGATAATTATGCAAAAGCACATATCGGTAAATGACATCTTCTCATTTTTTAAAAGCTCCAAAGATTGCTTTGGAGCTTTTTATATGCTCAGCTGAATGTGGTAGCGATGCTTGGGGGTGTAACTTTTACTGAACAATATTCTTGACAATATTATATATTATGGTAAAATATTATGTAATATGGACAAATAGATACTGGTATTATATTTTTTAGCTGGAGGGTATTATGAGCAAAAAAGCATTGATTTCACGAGATTTATTCAGCGGGCGCAATGGCTTTATTTTAGCTTGTATCGGCTCAGCGGTCGGTATGGGCAATATCTGGCTGTTTCCACGCAGGGTCGCCGCTTATGGGGCACCATTTTTAGTAGCATATTTAGTGTTTGTTATTTTGATTGGCTTTACCGGTGTCGTGGGCGAGATTGCTTTTGGTAGAGCGATGAAATCCGGACCAATGGGCGCATTTGAGCAAGCCTGCGAGCGCAAGGGTATTAAAAAAACTGTCGGCAGTATTTTGGCATTGTTGCCGTCGATTACCTCTTTTGCAATGGCTATCGGCTATAGTGTTGTAGTTGGCTGGGTATTGAAATATTTTTTAGGCTCAATCGATGGCTCGGTTTTGGCGAATAGCGGTGTCGGTGAATTTGGGGCATTGTTTGGCATGACCGCCAGTGGGTTTAATAATATTATCCCTCATTTGATTGTGTTGGCGATTACTTTCTTTATTTTGGTTTTCGGTATTTCTAAGGGTATCGAGCAATCGAACAAGGTCTTTATGCCGGTATTTTATGTATTGTTTATCGGTATTGCGATTTATGTAGCTACTTTAAACGGTGCGTTTGAGGGCTATCGTTATATGTTTATGATGAGTGACTGGAGTGTATTGTTGTCAGGTGATGTCTGGAAATATGCTTTAGGTCAGGCATTTTTCTCGTTATCCTTAGCCGGTAGTGGGACTATTGTCTATGGTTCGTATTTGACTGATGATGCGGATATCCCCTTTTCGGCAATGACGATTGCATTTTTTGATACAATGGCGGCATTTATCGCAGCTTTAGCCATTATTCCGGCGGTTTATGCAGCAGGTATCGATTTTAATGCGGAAATCACTTCCGGACCGGGGTTAATGTTTATTTATCTGCCGTATATTTTTGAGATGATGCCTTTGGGCAGTGTGATCAGTATCGTCTTTTTCTTGGCAGTGCTGTTTGCCGGGTTAAGCTCGTTAATCAATCTATTTGAATGCCCGATTGAGGCTTTGCAAAGTAAATTGCATATGAGCCGCAAAGTAGCAGTTAGTGTAGTTTTGTTAGCTGGTACGGTGATTGCAATCAATATTACGAATATTGTTTCGGAATGGATGGATGTTTGCTCGATTTATCTCTGCCCGATTGGTGCTTTGTTTGCAGCAGTAATGTTTTTCTGGATTTGTGGCAGTGAATTTGCAAAAAATGAAATTAATAAAGGGGCTAAGCGTCCTTTAGGTA
>CAYTOM010000065.1:0-1442 GCA_964439335.1 uncultured Peptococcaceae bacterium
ATGGCTCAATGATAAATGTATCTTTTCTACGCCCATATCTCGGGCTAATGCTAATGCCTTACCGGATAGTTGTACAAGCGGCTTGCCCCAGGCATCATGAGTTATTTCTATCTCCTGCCAGCCTATTTTGCCAATTCCCACTCCCAATGCTTTGGCGATAGCCTCTTTAGCTGCGAAAAATGCCGCCAAAGAAGCCACTGCGCGGGCATCTTGCTTCGTTTGGATATACTCCTGCTCACGAATGGTAAAAATTTTGGTGCAAAAATTATCCTTTGCCGCTGCCTTTTCTATCCTACTAATTTCTATCACATCACAGCCTATACCGATAATCATCGTCATGCTCCAATTGTTTCGGTGATCGCCTTGGCAATAGTTTCCGCAATCGCCGTAATTAGTTTAAGATCCTTGCCCTCAACCATGACTCTGAGCAAATTTTCTGTACCGCTGGCTCTGACTAAAATACGACCATTATCGCCTAATTTAGCCTCTAATTTAGCAATGGTCAAAGTAATGGCGATTTCTTTTTCCCAGCCGTTTTTCTCTTTGACCGGCACATTTAATAAAACTTGTGGGTATTTTTCCATCACATCAGCCAAATCTGCCAAGGAACGCTGGGCTAAAGCGATAATTTCCAACAGCTTAACACTGCTTAAAATGCCGTCGCCTGTTGTATTATAATCCCAAAAGACGATATGCCCCGACTGCTCACCGCCTAATACTGCGCCCTTTTCCTCCATCATTTCCACTACATAGCGGTCACCTACTTTAGATTTCGCAGTTGTGATGCCAAACGGAGCCAAGGATTTTTCCAAGCCCATATTGCTCATCACTGTAGCTACTACCGTATGATTTTTCAGCATTTCGCCGGCTTCTAAATATAGCGCAAAAATCGCCAGTAATTGATCTCCATCAATGATACGCCCATTTTGATCTACCGCTTGCAATCTATCGGCATCACCATCATAGGCTACGCCTAAATCTGCGCCTATTGCCACCACTTTTTCGACCAAGCTCTCCATATGCGTAGAGCCGCAAGCCTTATTAATATTAACTCCGTTGGGAGTATTGTTAATTACGGTAATATCCGCTCCTAAATCACGCAAAATTTGCGGAGCTACAGCCGACGATGCCCCATTAGCGCAGTCTACTACGACCTTTAAGCCCTCAAAGCGTGCATTTACCTTTTCTTTGATAAATTCCGCATAAATCTCCTGCGCATCGGCATACGGATAAATTCTGCCGATTTTCTCGCCGCGTGCTTGGGCGATATTTTGCATATTTTGTATATACTCGACGATTTCGTCCTCTATCATATCCGGCAATTTACGCCCGTCAGCATTAAAAAATTTGATGCCGTTATCCTGATAAGGATTATGCGAAGCAGAAATCACTACCCCTGCCAAAGCACGCTTTTTTCTCGTTAAAACCGCTACCGCCGGAGT
>CAYTOM010000065.1:1452-6153 GCA_964439335.1 uncultured Peptococcaceae bacterium
CAAATACCTGCTGCTAAAGCCCCCTCCAGCATACTGCCGGAAATACGCGTATCTCTGCCGATAACCAAAGCATTTTCCTTATCAGCGGCGGCATATTTTTTCAAGACAAACGCCGCACAAAAGCCCAAATCAAATGCCAACTGTGGAGTCAAGACCTCTCCTACCTCGCCGCGTACTCCATCAGTGCCAAATAAACTATTCATTACTTTACCTCCAACCCATCAATACTCAATCTTTTTTATTATTTCTCTATTTTTTCTATAATTATCTCAAGTTATCTCACATTATCTCATTAACTTAGTATCTCATTTTTCCCAAAGTCACATCATTGCCCACTTGAATTATCAGTCGGATTTTTCTCGGTGATATTCACCGTCACTACTGCCGGGGTAATATTTAATAATTTCAAACTACTGGAATTAGCTATCGAGGTCGTTACCTCATGCGTACCGATACTTAAATCCTGCACATTGACATAGGTCGCTATTTTTAATGCCTCCGCAGAAATCTGACCGGCGTCACCGCTTACAGTAATCTCTGCCTCATTCGCAGACAATTCTACCTGCCAATTATCTTTAGCTCCACGCACCTCGATAGGATACGCTATAGTTTGCGTGCTTTCATCGCTAACCAAGCTCACAAACACTTTCACTTTACCCTCATTGGCAAAGCTAACTCCCGTCGGTAAATTCAGCTCCACATCGCGAATAGCGTCCTCGGTAATGCCATTAATATCAATCGGCACCGTCTCAACCGTATTAATTTTGTTTAAGACCTCCGATGGCGCACTGATTTTAACCGTTTCCGGCTCTGTAACTACCCTATCTATTTTGTAGCCACTGGCAGCGACACCGCTTAAAATCGGCGTAATAGACACCGTCTTGCTCGGAGTTTCCTGGTCAATAGGGACATAGACATCAGCATTTTGCACATTAGCCAAAAGCTGACTATTACTAACCGTAGCACCGTCCTGATCAACCAAAATAATCGGCAAAGTCTTAGTCAAGCTACTATTGATACCGGTCACATCTACATCTACCTTGGCATGGCTCAAATTACTCAAATAGGTGCTGGGTCCGGTGATTTTTACTGTAGATGGGCTGACCGAGGGTGTAAACTGCTTATATCCCTCCGAAAGCTCTCCGGTAATTTCCACCTCAATCTCCAAAGTCACATCGTCCCATTTGTCGACATAGGTTTTGGCGTTAGCCGGCTGAACATTAGTAATATACGAAGAAAAATCACTCTCAATCGTTATCGGCAATTCATTGGAGCCGATCACTGCCTGGGCTAAATCCACCGTCGCCGCGACCTCCCCGGCACGAATTAAATTAATTTTATCCTCTCTGCCGTTAAAAGTGACCCAAACATTTTGCGTCTTTTCAATCTGCATATACTCACCGGACAAATTTTGATAATTGATTGGTATCTCTATCGTCACATCGGTAATAGGATTTTTCTCATAACCTACATAAAACCACAACACTATTGCACATATCAAAGCAATGAGCTTGGCGTGCCAATTATTCGTGATTTTCTTATTCTCGCTCATGCTTTTTCCCCCATTTACCAATCAGCTTATTCACCGGTTTTTCCGGCACCTGCAATTTACGCAACAAGAGCTCGCGCAATTTTTGCTCGCTCACATCACGCACCAAAACTCCACCATCAGCGATAGACATCGCCCCGGTTTCCTCGGATACTACCACTACCACCGCATCGGTGACCTCGGTCAAGCCCACCGCCGCTCTATGCCTGGTGCCCAACTCCTTGCTCAATTTATTGCTGTCTGATAGAGGCAAATAACAGCTTGCCGCTACGATTTTATCCCCATCGATAATCACCGCACCATCATGCAGTGGAGTATTGACAATAAAAATATTGCCCAAAAGCGCCGCTGATAGTTTGCCGTTGATCTCGATACCGGTATCGACATACTCGCCTAAGCCCATCTGCCGTTTGATAACGATCAAAACACCGGTTTTACTTTTCGCCGCATGAGTCATACAGCGGATAATCTGGTTGACATTAGCCATGACATTTTGCGGCATATTATCATCACTCTTTTTAAAAATACGCCAAATACTGCCTGTGCCTATCTTTTCCAAAGCACGCCGCAATTCCGGCTGAAAAACTATCGGAATAGCAATAATTAAAACTGTCTGAAATTTGACCAATAGCCAATTTACCGTAGTTAATCCCAAAACCTCACTGACTAAATTAAGCACCAGCAAAATAGCTATACCCTTTAATAGCTGCACAGCCCTGGTTCCTTTGATCATCTTGTATAAATTGTAGCCTACTATGGCGATGATAGCTATATCCAAAATACTCGACGGCTTAAGCATTTCCAAAGCCATTGTCATAAAACTATTCATGCTATGGCACCTCGCAAACTTTCAAAATAAAAAATCTTAACCAAAACTACACAAGTTTCTACGCATATTTCCTTGAAAAATTTGGTCAAATAATATATACTAAGCACATACTTTTGTCTAAAAATATCCGTATTATCTCTTTTAACTCTATTATTAATAATGTACCACAAAATCGTGCAAATGAAAACATTTACTTGCAAATATTTCTAAGAATTTTTTTAATTTCATCAAAAAATCATGCTTAACCTTTGATGAATTTTAATAAATATTGTTTCCTTTTTGCCAAGGAGGATTTTTATGCGAAAAAAAATTATCCCACTCACCATCGCCTGCTTCTTTTTAGGCTTAGTGCTGATTACCCAAATCAGACTCCAAGATTCCATCAATGCCAACACCGTCAATAGCAACGATGTATTGGTCAATTTAGTCACCAGTCTGGAGTCGGAAATCAATATGCGTGAAACATATTTAAGCGGCTTGCGTTTAGAAATAGACAGCCTGAGTGAAACTTTAAGCAACGATGAGACCGATATCGGTAATATGCAAAAGCGTTTAACCGAGCTGAGAAATTTATCCGGCTATTCTGCTTTAGAGGGTATCGGAGTCACGATAAATATTGACGACAAGCCCACTATCAATACCCAAACGGCAGTTACCGATGCCTCGCAGGACATCATTCATTACCAAGACCTCCTCTATCTGGTCAATGACCTCAAAAGAGGCGGTGCCGAAGCTATCAGCATCAATGAGCAGCGTCTTACCTCTACCAGCGAGATTCGCTGTGTCGGTAATACTATTTTAGTCAATACGACTCGTCTGGCACCACCCTATCAAATCAAAGTCATCGGCAATCCGGCAGCCTTGCAAAATATCTTGCAAGACAGCACCACCTACGAGCGACTCAAAGTCGGCGGATTTCCTATCGACTATGTACTCACCTCAACATATTCCAATAATTTAATTCAAATTCCTGCCTATGTAGGAAATTATTCCACCACTTATACTAATATCAAAGAATAATAAAAGGAGCGATCAATATGTGGATTATCCCTGTCTTGGGTTTAATATGCGGAGCACTTTTAGGCTCTATTATATCCCTGCAAATACCGATAGCCTATGCTAAATATTTGTCTATCGCAGTTTTAGCCTCGATGGATTCGGTATTTGGCGGTAGCAGAAGTGCTTTAGAGGGCAAATTTAACTCTCTGGTACTTTTAAGCGGTTTAGTTTGTAACGCCCTAAATGCCGCAGTTTTAGCCTATCTGGGCGATCGTCTCGGTGTCGATTTATATACTGCTGCTATCATCGTTTTCGGTATCCGTATTTTCAGCAATTTATCTGCTATCAGACATCTGCTCATGCGCAGATACATCAAATCCTACCCAGAAGCCAGCGATACCGAAAAAAATGATTTGCTCAATGATATCTTGCACTAATTGACTAAAGGAGGCGGATTGTATGCCGCATCATAAACGAAAATGGCACATCACTCTGGCGGCAGCCTTGATGATTTTAGGCATTTTGATTTCTGCCCAGCTTCAGACGCAAAACCGTTTAGAAGTCGATTTATCCTCACAAAACTCATCGGATTTGGTTATTATGATTAATAATTTAAGCGAAAAGCGTCGTGCGTTAACTACTGAAATCAGCACCTCGGAGGCTATGCTTTATTCCTATCGCAATGATTATTCCGATAATACACAGCTTTTAGAAAGTGTCTCCGCCGAAACCAATCGTCTGGACATGATTATCGGCAACAGCACTATTTACGGTAGCGGTATCACCGTAGAAATGACCAAGGATATGTATCCACTTTATACCGATGTCCTCGACATTGTCAATGAATTATGGGCAGCCGGAGCCGAAGCTGTCGCTATCAATGACTATCGTCTCAACGACCGCTCGTATATATATTATAGCGAGGAGGATACCGGTACAGTCTTAACTCTAAACGGTATCGCTTTAGAATTTCCCATAGTCATCTCTGCTATCGGTAACAGTGACACCATGGAAAGCAGTCTCAATATGCCCGGTGGTATTATCAACAACCTCAACCTTTTTCATATGTATCCCATCATTACTAAGCAAGACAAGGTAACTATCCCTCTTTTAGAAGAGACTGCTAACTTTAAATATGCGGAAGTCAGCAAAAATACCTAAATTCAGCTGGCAAACACAAAAGAGTGCAAAAAGCATTTTGCTTTTTACACTCTTTTTCTGAAATATGCTAATCAAAAGTACAAACTCCGACTGATACCTATATATCAGTCGGAGTTTTTTTATACTGTTTCGGATAATCTAATTTAGTTTAAGCCCCAAACAT
>CAYTOM010000066.1:0-6063 GCA_964439335.1 uncultured Peptococcaceae bacterium
ACATTCGCGGTGAAATCACGACGCTGTGCCTCATTAGCCTTTTGCTGCTCTTGAGCCAATTTGACCGTATGAGCAAACGGTGCCAGTTCCGGATACGGCACATACTGCTCAATATTATCTAAATCCTCCGCCATCTTCTCAATCGGAGCTACCAAGCGTTTCGTCAAATAATGCGCCAACACTATCGCCAAAACCAGCACTATCATAATCAAAAGCACACCATAGCCGAGCAATTTTTGATAGATTACTCGTTGTGTTTGGATATCCCGGCTTAACCGCACGATATCGCCATTATCCGCCTGAAAAGCATAATAATAGGTCTCGCAACCCATACTAGTCGAATTTCGTCTGCTACTGCCCTCGCCTTTTGCCAAGGCTTCCACTATCTCCGGACGATTTAAATGATTATCACTAGCCAAATCGCTGACACTTTCATAAATCACGCTACCATCATTTTGGATAATCGTCAGACGATTTTCGGCAGGTAATATTTGGGCTATCTCCGCTAAATTTTGCTCCTGCTCATAAAGCTCACAAAAAATCAAGCACCGCGCCCGCAGTTCGTCCATATTTTCTTTCTCTAAAACGGCTGAAAAAATCAAAATCCCACTCACCAAGGTCATAATCACTGCTAGTAAACCTAAAGAAAGTAAGTACAGATATACCTTTTTTTTCATGGCAATTCCACCTTGTAGCCTACGGCACGCACAGTTTTGATATACTCTCCGCACGCGCCCAGCTTTTGTCTGAGGCTTTTAATGTGCATATCCACTGTACGACTTTCACCCAAATAATCATAGCCCCAAATTTTATCCATAATTTTTTCCCTGGAAAAAGCCACATTGGGATTTTGCAAAAACAATTTCAGCAGTTCATATTCCTTAAAAGTCAAATGGCACAATTCGCCCTGCGAAAATACCTGCTTTTTCTCATCGTCCAGCACTATTTCTCCTAAAACTATCTGCTTGCCCGGTGTCTGGTCAATTCTGCGCAGGATAGCTTTAATACGCGAAATAAACTCCATAATGCCAAAGGGCTTGGTCAAATAATCATCTGCTCCGCTATCCAGTCCTTTGACCAAATCCAGTTCGCTATCCTTAGCACTAACGATAATTACCGGTATTTTCGCCAAATTCGAATCGGCACGCAAGCGTTTTAAGACTGCCAATCCGTCCTCCTCACCGGGGAGCATCAAATCCAAGACCAGCATCTCCGGCAATTCCTTGGCACAAGCCTGCCACAATTCGGCGGAATTCTCTAATTCTAATGTCCGATAGCCGCTATGCTCCAAAGCATACGCTTCCATCTGACGGATATTAATATCGTCCTCTAAAATATAAATCATCACAATCACCCCATTTTATCAACAATCTTATTATATCAATATCACCCGGCAAATGCTACAAGGCGAGAGTAAATTTTATGTAAAATTTTTTGCACAAAAGAGCCACTCCCTATAGGAAGTGACTCTTTGTATCTTGCTTGAGGGTTGTTATCATTAGTAGCCAAAACGCTGTCTTTTAGGCAAATTATTTTCCACCTAAGCCAAAGAAAGCAACAGCTACAATTTGTTTACAGTTATATTATAATTTTCTTTTGCCCCATTGTCAATCAGCTAAAGTTCAAGATATTGTCAAGATAATTTGGTGATTTTATCGGTTGGCTTTCTCTCCTATCGATAAAACTATCTAAGTCTTATACAAATCGATAAAATTTTTCTTTGCATTTAGTCCGACATATTGTGCTTTACAAAATGAATATTTTTTGCTAAAATATTTTCTAGTTGAGCAGCAAAAGCGTAAGACCAAACTTTCTTTGGTCTTACGCTTTTTTTGTTTTAAAATTTTATTTTTAAGGTGGTAAAAACTATGAAAGAAAAACGCAACTATTTTGCAGCTGTCCTCACCGTCATCTGCATCTTTTCCTTTGGGCAATGCCCCGGCTCGATTGATGCCGCTATTGCCAAAATCGCCGAATATTTCGCCCTATCCTCTTCCTCGGCACTATATATCGTCACCGTATCCTCGATAGTCAGCGTCATTAGCGGCTTGGCGGTAGGTTTTATCGCCGGTAAAAAAATCGGCTTTCGACAGGTAATTATTTTCTGTGCTTTGATGGAGCTTATCGGCGGTACATTGCCCTATTTTAGCCAGAGCTTTCCGTTATTATTAGCGTTGCGCGCCGTCCACGGTGTCGGTATCGGTGGTATGATGAGCCTCGAAAATGCTATCGCCGCACTTTTAATCCCAGCGCACCAGCGCGCCAAGGTTTTAGGCATTGCGACCTTTTTCGGCTTTGGAACTAACTGCATTTTACAATTATTAGGTGGTATTTTGGCTGATATCAGCTGGCAATGTGTCTTTTTAGTCCACATTTTGCTCATTATCCCCTTTGTCCTGCTACTCATCTTTTGCCCCACTATCCCCAAAATTGCCCCGACTAATGCTGACAATGTCTCTTCCGGCAAACTTTTAACTCCTACATTGTGGAGCTTATGCCTGGTTATGGCTTTAATCGCCTGCTTTATCTCGCCGTTATTAATCGGTTGCTCTTTTTTGAGCGAGCCTATCGACCCCTCTGCTACTGTAGCCGGTATCGTCGCGGTGTGCTTTTCCTTGGGCTGTATGAGCGGTGGTTTATTATTCCCAAAATTAAATAAAATTTTAGGCAATAATTCCGCCGGTGTCTTTCTCATTTTAGCCGCTTTAAGCCTGGTAGGCTGTGCGCTAGCCAAAAATATCCCTCTGCTTTGTGTCACTATTTTCTTTGGCGGTATGGGTTTTTCTATGACTCAAGCCTCCATCATGATGGTAGTCGGCATCATTTCCGCACCGGAAAAAGTCGCTCTAGCCTCCTCGATTATGATGGCACTTTTCAATTTAGGTATGTTTTTAAGTAGCCAAGTCCAGGAATTAATCGGCTATTTCTCCGGCGATGCCCTTTACACTCCGCTTTATGTCGGGGCTGTAGTTTATTTGGTGATGTCCGTCTTCTTAAAATTTCTCTTGTCGAAAAAAACTGCTAACTAAAATAATAATATATTTTTGACATATTCCTGTTTTAATTATTGACAAATGTCCAAAATAGTGTTATTATATACTCATCAATTAAAAAAGGAGTCGATTTTGATGAAAATTTGTTGCCCTACTCGTGATGGTCGTATCGATGACCATTTTGGACATTGTGCTTATTACACCTTATTTACCGTCGAGGGCGGTAAAATCGTAGCTGAGGAAACTATGGCATCTCCTGAGGGCTGCGGCTGTAAATCAGGTATTGCACCGATTTTAGCCGAAAAAGGCGTCGTCGTTATGTGTGGCGGTAATATGGGCGAGGGCGCTCGTAATGTCTTAAATTCCAACGGTATCGAAGTCATTCGCGGTTGCTCCGGCGATGTGCGTGAAGTCGCTGAAAAATGGCTCAGAGGCGAATTGAAAGATACTGCTGTCGCTTGCACCGACCATGGCACTCATTCCTGCCCGGGACACTAATTTTAAAAAATCCCTCTTTGAAAGTTTTCAAAGAGGGATTTTTTGTAGCTTTATTTAGTTTTTCGCCCTATCGATAAAGTGCAAAATGCGTTTCATTTGCGCTTGGGCATCACGCCTGCCCAAATCATACAAGGCACGAATTTTTTCCGGGTCTTTTTCTAATCTGCCCACCTTTAAATCCTTGCTCGGGCGAATCACACACACCTCGCCTGATTTCGCTAATTCCTCTAATTGAGCTAATTCGCGATTATACACCTCATGACGAGTTGCTGCCGCTTGGACAAACTGCGGATATTTTTTCATGCGCCATTTGATCAATGGTAGCATTTTATTTTTCCCTTTTTGATAGCCCTGCGGACGAGTGAGGATAACGATATTCTTTTCATAGCCCATTTGCCGAAAAGCTTCAAAGGGAATCGAGTCAGTAATTCCACCGTCCAAGAGCATTTGCCCCTCTATTTCCACGATGCGAGCCATCAAAGGCAGTGAAGCCGAGGCACGCAGCCAGTCGATATCCTCGCTTCGTAAGCGCGGGCAATAATGATACACCGCCTTGCCCGTTTCTACATCACTGCAAGTGACATAAAATTTCGTCGCCGAATTTTCAAAGGTCTCATTATCAAAAGGAAATAATTCCTCCGGCAATTTATGATAGCAAAAATCTACATTAAAATAATCACCGGTTTGGCGCAATGATTTAAAGCTCATATACTCCGGGTCATTACAATATTTAGTTATATAACCAATCGAGCGTCCATTTTGCTTTGATACATAGCTCGCCCCATGAATAGCCCCGGCAGATACTCCGATTACGCCATCTACCGCTATATTTTGCTCCAAAAATACATCTAAAACTCCGGCAGTATAGATACCTCTATTGCCACCACCCTCTAATACCAAGCCTAATTTAGCCATTTTTTACTCTCCACCTACCTTTATTATAATATACCATTTTTACTGCTTAAATGCAAACAAAAACCGCAAAGAATATCTTTGCGGTTTTTTATATCTGTATTTATATCTTACAGTTGGTCTAACTCATTTTGATCATATAATTTAACATTGGCTTTTGCTAAAACCTCTGCCGCTTTTTGATTGTCATTAGCTCTGACTACCAACAAAGCTGCATCGGTGACACTCAAAGTCAACGAATAAATATACTCTACCGCTAAATCAGCCTCATCTAATACTGCCAAGACATAATCCAAGCCTGCCGGTTTGTTAGGCACTGCTACACAGATGACATTATCCATTCGCACCATAAATCCTGCACTGCGCATACACTCAATCGTCAGCGGTATCTGCTCTTCCTTTACTACCAAGCGCACAATACCGAAATTAGCAGTATCAGCTACGGACAATGCCAATAAATCAATTCCATTTTCACCAATAGTTTTAGTCATATCACGCAGCGTACCGCGGACATTTTCCAGATAGACAGAAATTTGTTTTACATACATCACAGTTGCCCCCTTTAATTAAAAGCCTAATTTACGATTATCGATGACGCGTTTTGCCTTGCCCTCAAAGCGTTGGATACTCTTTGGCGGTACTAATTGTACTTTGGCACTGATACCGACTACCGATTTGATTTTTTCTTTGATTTCGTCGCGGATATTTTCGATACCGCCGACAGTATCGGTAAACATATCCTCGTTTAATTCTACTCTGACCTCCAATGTATCAGTCGAATTTACTCTATCAACTACCAATAAATAGTTCGGCGATACACCCTCGACCTGCATCAAGACAGACTCGATCTGGCTGGGGAATACATTTACTCCGCGGATAACCATCATATCATCGGTACGCCCGGTGATACGGCTCATGCGCACATGAGTACGACCGCAAGCACATGGCTCTGCATTCAAGCAGCAAATATCGTGAGTACGATAGCGAATTAACGGCATACCGGTCTTATTAATACTGGTAAAGACCAGCTCACCATACTCCCCATAGGGCAAGACCTCCTCGGTCACCGGGTCAATGATTTCAGCAATTACCTGATCCTCATTGATATGCATACCGTTTTTCTCCAAGCATTCAAAAGCGATACCAGGTCCGCCCATCTCGGTCAGACCATAAATATTCATCGCATCTATATCTAATAAATTCTCCAAATTCTGGCGCATTTCCTCTGTCCAAGGCTCCGCACCAAAGCAACCGGATTTTAATTTTAACTCTTTCGGATCGATGCCCTTTTCTTTAATAGCCTCGCCCAAATAAGTCGCATACGATGGCGTACAGCACAGCATGGTAGTGCCCATTTCTTTCATCATCATGACCTGGCGGTCGGTATTACCGCTGGACATCGGGATAACCATTGAGCCTAACAATGTACCGCCCTGATGAGCACCCAAACCACCGGTGAATAAGCCATAGCCATAGGCTACCTGCAAAATATCATTTTCATCACCACCGGCTGCGCTCAAAGCACGCGCTACCATTTCGCCCCAAGCATCGACATCTTCTTTGGTATAACCACTGACGATAGGCTTGCCGGTAGTACCGGAAGACCCCTGAATACGGACAATGTCTTTTAAATCAGCGGCAAATAAGCCATACGGGAAAT
>CAYTOM010000067.1:0-5776 GCA_964439335.1 uncultured Peptococcaceae bacterium
AGGGGAATGAGGAGATCCAAAGAGGAGAAAGGGGGCAAGCACCTGCCACCTTTCTACCTCTTTGAATAATAGGGTTTAATTTTAATATACAAAAAACTGAAAGAGGTCGGCAAATGAAAAATCAAAAGGTAAGCAATTGGGCTTTGGGTGGTATTTTGGCGATTTTCATAGCAGTAATTTTGGGGAGCAATTTCATTGATACGGCGTTGGCACAAAAAATAGCAGATGATGAAAAAAGTGAGCTTTTTAGACCGCTTTATCCGTATACGGATGATTACAAAGCGATAAATACAGCCATAGCCGCCAAAGTAGGCATTGACCTGAGTGAAAAATGCGAGGCTAAAATAGCGATAATCGATAGCGGAGCAGATGTAGGTATAGCGGCATTGGCGGGTAGGGTAGATGTGTATCGTGATTATACCGAGGATAATTTTATCAAGCTGAAAAGGGTATCTTTAGCCGCAGGAAAGGTCGTTTTTTCGGATAATAAACGCTATTATTTAGGCGATTTAGCGCAAAAAGGAGCGATATATCATCTGGGCGAACTTGATTTGTCGAAATATTCTGCATTAAATAGCTTAAAGGTCTATAGCGTCTTGTCTATTTGCGGTAATGGAGCTAAAAAGGTGTATATAGATACGGATATGGACGGAGAATTTACTGATGAAGTGTCTCTGGGAGTGTATGAGTTTGACCATAGGTATGCTTCGTTAGCTTTAGAGCAGGGAATGCTTAATATAGTTTGCACCGCGATTAGAGATAATGGAGCCGAGGTGTGTCTGAGCAGTGATTATTTAGGGCATGGGACATTTATCACTGCGCTAATAGGTGGAAAATGCAGTACATATCAAGGCTTGGCGCTAAATAGTCATTTGTTGGTGTATCAAATTTTTGCTGCGGATAAGCATACTGAGCAGGAATATTTGGCAGAGGCTATTAATGATGCACTGCTTGATGGGGCAGAAATTATTAATTTGAGCTTGTCGCTACCTTTAGAGGGAGAAATCAGTGCTAAATTGGAGCAAGCACTTGATGCTGCCTTGGCTAAAGGAGTAGTAATTTTAGCGGCAGGGGGGAATTACGGTGGATATGAGGCGACATTAGCGTACCCTGCGAGCAAGGACGGAGTGCTGGCTGTAGGGACATTGATTACCAAAGAGGGCTATGCGCTAGGTAGGGGGATCAATTTATTAGATGATTTTGTGCCGTATTATAGTTCGCGTGGCGGTAGTGAATATACGGAATTTTTGCTGGCACCGGGCTGTGCCATCAGTGCTATGCCCCAATGGTCGGAGGAGGAATATATGTATGACGAGGGGAGTAGTATCGCTACCGCTGTAGCCGGTGCGTGTGCGGCGCATGCCTTAAAGGGCGAATATGCCGAGGATATTACCGCCAGATTAATTGCAGCGGCGGTAGATATGGGGTATCAGTGGCAGATAGAGGGAGCAGGGTTGATTCAGGCGAGATTAGGCGAGGTAGAAAAAAGCGCATTACATTTATACCAAGAGGGGAGCAATTTATGCATCGTCAATACGAGCAATACGCTTTATGAGGTTTCCTTTTTTTCAGCGCAAAAGTGGCTCAGGGTCCCACCGGCGACCAAAATTGCGCCAAATGGGGTGAGTATTATACCCCTAGAGGAAAGCGACCATCCTGTGGGCGAGGTAGCATTAATCAAGATGCGTGTGGGTGATACGCCAAAAGCGGCGGCTTATTTCTGCTGGCAGAGTGTAGCGAATGGTGAAAATATCTCTCAAGCGAATGAATGGCAGTTTGATTTGCAAGCCGGAAAAAGTGCGGATTATTATTTCTCGCTAGCTTCCGAGCACTGTACGATTGAGGTGAGCTTGGAGGAATTATATTGTGCGGACAATATTTTGCCCCATGGCAGAGTAGCGGTGATGCTATATGAGCCTAATGGTGAATTGTTTTGGCAAAGCGGATTTTTCGGGGTATCATTTACGGGAGAAAATATCAGCCAAAAAAGTCTGACTTTGGCGGGAGAGCAAAAGGGCATCTGGAGGTTGAGTGTAATTTCCAGTGAGCAATTACCGCTATATAATCATTTAGAGAGCTATGGCAAAGTGAAAATTTATTAAAAAAACCTCATTTCGTTATTAAGCGAAATGAGGTTAATTTTAGCGTTTCATCAAGGGCAATGCTCCCGGGATATTTTCGATATGGATATATTCAGCTCCGGCGTCATACTCGCCGTCAATCGACCAGGGAATAGGTGTATCAAAATAGAAATCAGCCTTTTTCGTGCGGATAAATTCAATCATCGGACAGTCGTCATAGTTACTGCTCAATAACGCACGCACGATTTTTTCTAACTCTAAGGGATTAGCCGGAGATTTGACCAGCATGACTTCGAACAATCCGTCGCTCATATCGACCAAGGCTTGGTCTAATTTCAGTACACCACCTAAATTAGTGGAATTGCTGACTCCGCAATAGACATAATTATCGTCAAAGACAGCATTATCCGTTTCGATACGGATATGAAATTTTTGAAAGGACGGCAGGTCTTTGACTCCGTTTAAAAGATAGGCTAAATGCCCGATCGAATTTTTGATATTTTGCGGTGTGCTGTATGATGTTTTAGCAAAAGCTCCACAGCAAGCGACATAGGAAAAGTAGCGGTCGTTAAATTTGCCTAAATCAAAATCAGTGACTGCTCCGTTGACAATATCTGTAGCAGATTGGAGTAAATCTGTCGACAGATTTAAACTAGCTGCAAAATCATTGGTACTGCCTGCCGGCAGATAGCCTAAGGGAGTATTGAAACCGGATTGTTTTAAACCGGTGATAACTTCGTTTAGCGTGCCGTCTCCGCCTGCACAGACAATCAAATCAGCATCTTTGCCGTATTCTAAGACAAATTCCGTAGCATCGTTTTGCTTTTGGGTGGTGAGGATAGTAGGAGCATAATCTGCCTGGCAAAATATTTGGATAATATCGAGTAGCGGCTTGCTGATTTTTTGCATACCGGCGCGGGGATTGATGATAAATAATAGCTGCTTTGCCATAAAAAGGTCTCCTTAGATAGTCATTTATGTGCTTATTTTACCAAGATATTCCCCAAAAGTCAAGAAATTAAACGAAGTTCGAGCGTAGGCTAAAGTTAAACTAATAGCTTTAAATTAATTCGTGGGCGAACATATATTTGCAAAAAAATTAGGAAAAGTAGAAAAAAGACTATTTTTTCTCGGAAAAGTATGATACAATAAAGTAAAATATGCTCCAAGGAGGACAATAATATGGCAGAAAAAGATAAAAAGAAATTGAAATATAAGGCACCGGCAGCAGAATTTGGTAAAAGACAGGAAGCATTGGAAAAGGCTTTGACGGAAATCGATAAAACCTTTGGCAAAGGTGCGCTGATGCGTTTAGGTGACAAGCAAAAGATTGAAGTCGAAACTATTCCGACAGGCTCGATTTCGTTGGATTGTGCGCTTGGTGTGGGTGGTGTGCCTAAAGGGCGTATTATCGAGATATATGGCCCTGAATCCTCCGGTAAAACTACGGTAGCTTTGCATATCGTCTCGGAATGCCAAAAGCAGGGCGGTATTGCGGCGTATATCGATGCGGAGCATGCGTTGGATCCGGTATATGCGAAAAAAATCGGTGTCGATATTGATAATTTGTATGTCAGTCAGCCTGACCATGGTGAGCAGGCTTTGGAAATCACCGATGCTTTGGTGCGTAGTGGAGCAGTCGATATTGTAGTCATTGACTCGGTTGCGGCTTTGACTCCGCGCTCGGAAATCGAGGGCGAAATGGGCGATACTCATGTTGGTTTGTTAGCGCGCTTGATGAGCCAAGCATTACGCAAATTGACCGCCAGTGTCAATATTAATAATACTACGCTGATTTTCATTAACCAGGTGCGTGAAAAAATCGGTGTGCTTTATGGTAATCCGGAAACTACGACCGGCGGTCGCGCATTAAAGTTTTATTCGTCGGTGCGCTTAGAGGTGCGTAGAGGCGAGCCCATCAAGCAAGGCACTAATATCATCGGCAATCGCACCAGAGTAAAGGTCGTAAAAAACAAGGTCGCTCCGCCGTTTAAGGTAGCAGAGTTTGATTTGATGTTTGGCGAGGGTATTTCTAAATTAGGCGATTTATTAGATGTGGCTGTTGAACTGGGAATTATCAAAAAAAGCGGTGCGTGGTTCTCCTATGAGGGTATGCGCATGGGGCAAGGACGAGAAAATTCCAAGAAATTCTTAGCAGAAAATCCGGACATTGCCCAAGAGGTCGATGAAAAAATCCGTAAAGCCTTGGCGGAGGACGGTGTGGAATTGTCTGCTGATGAGATACAGGCGCAATTAGAAGCGGAAGATGCGGAAATCGAACGCTTAGATGGTCTAGATGGCATGGGCGATATCCTAGACGGTGACGAATTTGATGATTTTTTGGGATTAGATGAATAATGAACCAAGAAGCATTAGATAAAGCAGTGAAATATCTCGGTGTGCGAATGCGCAGTGAGTACGAAATCAAGCAGTATTTGCGCACGAAAGGCTTTGCCAATGAGGATATAGCTGAGGTTTTAGAAGTTTTGCGCGAGTATAAATATGTCGATGATGTAGCATATGCCGGAGCATTTATCCGCGATAGACTGAATTTTAATCCCTGCGGTAGCAAAAAAATCTATGCTGAATTACGCAAGCGTGGCATAAATGGCGATATTATCAGCCAAGCCTTGGCTGATAATATGTGTGCCGAGGTGGAAGCCGAAGCGGCGGTCAAGGTCGCTTTAAAGCAGCGCACCGATAGCAAGGAAAAGTTGCTGCGCTATTTATTGGGGCGGGGCTTTAGCTATCAGGCGGCAAAATGCGGTATCGCCGGCTGGGAAGAAAATCGTCAGAATGAAGAAACCGATGAATAGAATAAAGAGTAGAACAAAGAAATTGATGAATAGAAATAATGGAGAGTGTAATGATGGCACAGAGTACACCAAGTAGGCGAAAAACGGAAATATCGATTTTAAATGTCTTATGTTGTTTGATGGTGTTAATCATTCATACGCTTTCGTTAGGAATTGTTGAATTAGATAAAAGCTCGTGGCAATTTTTGAGTGTGTATTTTCCATGGAAACTGTGCTCGGTCGCGGTGTATGGGTTTATTTATCTAAGCGGTGTGAAGCTCTTTTTGAAATTTGACCGTCCGTTTAGTGCGAAAGAGTTTTACACCAAAAGGGTCAAATCCATTCTCCTACCTTATGTGATTGCGGTGACGGTGTACTATGCCGGATTTTGTTTGTTAGGTATTTACCCAATAGGTGTAGGGCAGTGGCTCAAATTTATTTTGTTAGGTAATGTTGCGGCACATTTTTATTTTATTGTAGCGTTGGCACAATTTTATCTATTGATGCCTTTATGGCGCTTGATCGTAGCTAAGGTCAATCCCGTCTTGGCTTTAGGCGGAGCACTGGTTATTAATTTGCTTTTTTGGCAGTCTTTGCGCACGATAATGAGCTTGGGCGTGCTGGGGCAATATACCGACCGTATCTTTATCAGCTATTTATTTTACTGGTTGCTGGGCTGCTATATAGGCAGATATTATGATAAATTCACCCAAGCGGTGCAGGAAAATAAATATTTGCTCAGTTTGTGTTTTGCTATAGCAGCCTTAGGGTGCTTGCATTTTTATTACTTCTGATAATATAGTTTTTGCATCTGCAGCTACCATATTTGAATTTCCTTCTGTTATTTTTTGTATTTTTAATATTTCATTTGAATTGTTTAAAATTACTAGTTTTAATTCT
>CAYTOM010000067.1:5786-6015 GCA_964439335.1 uncultured Peptococcaceae bacterium
TTTTATTACTATACGATGTATGGTGGGCTAAGCTATGGCTATACGGAG
Source organism: uncultured Peptococcaceae bacterium (assembly GCA_964439335.1). Classification (GTDB taxonomy): domain Bacteria; phylum Bacillota; class Peptococcia; order Peptococcales; family Peptococcaceae; genus QAKL01. Next base: position 5,835 of record CAYTOM010000067.1, read on the forward strand.
ATGTGGCAGCATTTTTATTTTGTCAGTGCAATTATGTTTCTCAGTATGGTGAGCTTAAAAGTCAAAGAAAAAGCCTTTAGCAAAACGAGAGTGTTTAAATTTTTAGATCGGCAGAGCTATAATATTTACCTGTGGCATATGCTCGTGCTTTTGGTATGCGAATATCTGATGCGTGGGATCG
>CAYTOM010000068.1:0-6006 GCA_964439335.1 uncultured Peptococcaceae bacterium
TCCCACCGGAGGCGGCTATCTCGGTCACGACCGGTACACTGCCTAATGTAAGGGTGATTTTATGCCCATGGAGACTCCCATGCAAGGCGCTGGTCATTTCTATTTGGCTCACCGCGGCAATACTGGCTAATGCTTCGCCACGAAAGCCTAACGAGTGCAAATTATTTAAATCGTTGATATTTTTTAGTTTACTGGTGGCATGGCGCATAAATGCCATCGTTAAATCCTCTTTTGCCATGCCACAGCCATTATCTCTAACGGCAATCAGCCCGACACCGCCGTCCTTGAGTTCTATTTCGATCAAGGTAGCGGTGGCATCGATGCTGTTTTCGATTAATTCCTTTACTACTGATAAGGGGCGCTCGATGACTTCACCGGCGGCTATTTTATCGGCAGTTTGTGCATCTAATAATTGTATTATTCCCACGGTGAAATCCCCCCTTTATATTTTAGTTGATTTTATCAGCGTTTGGACGGTACTGCTGATAAGATATCTTTTTATTTAATTCGCGCATTGCTATCATAGTCATCGACATACAAATGACAAAGCTCGCTATATCACTGACCGGTCCGGCAAACCAAGCACCGTTTAAACCGTAGAATCTCGGCAAAATTAACAAAGTCGGGATATAGACCAAGACCTGTCTGGACAAATTGATGATGGTAGACTGTACCGGTTTGCCGGCTGCTTGGAAATAGCTACCGCAAATCATCGGTGCACCGACAAACGGCATAGCCAAGAAGAATATTCTTAAAGCATACGCTGCCAAATCTAAGACTTCCTTGTCCTTATCACTGCCAAAGACCGAAACCAAGGCTTCGGGGAATAGTTGGATAACAACAAAGGCAAAACATGAATATACCGTCGCAATAATCGAAGCGACAAGAAGCGTTTTTTTGACGCGTTTATAGTTGCATGCTCCGTAGTTATAGCCTAAAATTGGGGAAGAACCCTGATTTAAGCCAATCATCGGCATAATTAACATCGAGGATAACGACATAACGATACCTACTGCGGCTAATGCCATCGGACCACCATAGAAATCCAAGACTCTATTCATCAGCAAGTTTTGGACACTGCTGGCTAATTGCATCAAAAACGGCGGTATACCTAAAATGATAATACTTTTAACTAACGGCATACGCAAGCTAAAGTTTTTCACTTTCATTTTCATAAAGGATTTACTGTCCGGGCGGAAGTAATATAAAATCCATAATAAACCTACCGAACTACCGACGATATTACCAAAAGCGGCACCTTGCACGCCCCAATTCAACTTCATAACAAAGATGTAGTTCGTGACGATAACCACAATACAGGAAATCACCTGAGTTAACATTGCCGTTTTAGGATTACCCTCGACACGAATAAAGTTATTCAAACCACTGCTTAAACTGCTGACTACTAAACCCCAGCACGCTACTTTAAAGTAACTATCGGCATAATATAAAACTGTCGGATCACTGGCACCGCTGAATATTAAAAGCGGCTCTCGAAAGATAAAGCCTAAAATACCGGAAATCAAAATTAAGCCAAAAATTAAAACGGTAGATTGACCTAAAAGGACTTCGGCTTCATCGTTTTTACCCTCACCCAAGCGCAACGCCGCCAAGGTGGTACCACCGACACCGACCATCATAGATAGTGCCATAAAGACGATAAACACCGGGAAACATACTACCAATCCCGAAATAGCATCTGTACCTACACTTTGACCGACAAAAATACGATTGATAATATTTTGTGCCGATGTGCAAAGCATACCGATAATAGCCGGTACGGAAAATTTTAACAATAATTTGGTGATGTTCTCTACACCCATTTCATTGACATTGCTCGCATCTCTTTTTACTGCAACATCACTCATAAAGCTACCCCTTCTTTCACAAAAATAGTGTAATAGTATAATTATACTATATTTAGCGACACTTTTATATCGTTATTCTTTATAACAATATTATGTTAGAGCCAAAAACAAATTTTTATATCAAAAGTTTTCTTTTTTTGCCTCTACTTGGAGCTTATATAATAAATTTAGCGCATCAAGTGGTGTCATATTAAATAAATCTGCTTTTAATAGTTTGTCAATTATTTTCGATGGTTTGCTCGGTGCAGAAAAAAGTGTGTTTTGGGTCAGCTCAGCAGAAATAGGCTTTGGTGAAATGGGCTCTTTAGGAGCGATTGATTTAGTATCCTCGTCTTTTTGCTCCAAATCAGCTAATATTTCCTCGGCACGCTCAAGCACTTCTTTGGGGATACCTGCTAATTTAGCGACATGGATACCATAGCTTCGCGAGGCTCCGCCGGGAATTATTTTACGCAAAAATACGATATCTTCGCCATCTTCTTTTACTGCTACCGAAAAATTTTGAATCCCCTTTTCTTTTTCCAACGCCGTTAATTCATGATAGTGCGTCGCAAATAAGGTTTTGGCACATATTTTTTGATTGATATAGTCACTAATCGCCCAGGCTAAGGACAATCCGTCATAGGTACTGGTCCCACGCCCTACTTCGTCTAAGATAATCAAGCTATCCTTGGTCGCATTATTGACAATATTGGCTACTTCATTCATCTCGACCATAAAGGTACTTTGACCACTGCTTAAATCATCACTGGCGCCGATACGGGCAAATACTCTATCAACTATCGGCATTTTGGCTTCGTCGGCAGCGACAAAGGAGCCTATCTGCATCATGATTGATGCCATAGCAATACTACGGCAAAAGGTACTTTTGCCTGCCATATTAGGACCGGTGATAATTAAAAACCGTTTTTCTTCATTATCAAACTCCACATCGTTGGGGATAAAAAAGCCGTTTTGCAATTTTTTTTCGACAATCGGGTGACGGCACTCTGACAAAGTATAGCTGCCATCGTGCGTGATTTGAGGCTTGACAAAGTTATTTTGTACCGCACTTTGGGCTAAGGAATAATAGCAATCCAGCCGGGCGATAATTTGCGCGCTGTGCAAAATCCGTCGCATTTGCTTTTTGATATCCTCGCGCACTTCGGTGAATAAACGATATTCTAAGTCTTTGAGCTTTTCATCAGCACCCAAGACCTTGTTTTCCAATTCTTTTAATTCGGGAGTAATAAACCGCTCACTATTTGCCAAGGTTTGCTTGCGCAAATAATAATCAGGTACCTCTGCGGCTTTGGCACGCGGGACATCGATATAATAGCCAAAGACTTTATTGTAGCTGATTTTTAAATTTTTTATTCCGGTTTGCTCTTTTTCTCTGGTTTCCAAATCCAAAATCCAACCCTTGCCATGATGCAAAATATCCCTGAGCTCATCTATATCGGCATTAAATCCATCAGCAATCAAGTTTCCCTCGCGCAAAGAAAACGGCGCATCTTCGTTGATGCTTTGGGCTAGTTCTTCGTAAACATCGCTTAAAACATCAAATTGGGCGGATAATTCCAAAAAAGACTCTGCTTGGAGCAAATCCAAATCACCGGCAATATCGGGAAATAAAGCTAAAGAATTTTTTAAAGCCAGGAGATCTTTGGCATTGGCTGTGCCATAGGAAATACGGCTGGTGATACGCTCTAAATCATAAATCGGCAATAAATGCTCCTTTAAGGAATTGCGCAAATGATTATCGTTATAAAGCTCCTCCACTGCGTCCAGACGCTTAGTGATATCCGTCTCTTTAATTAGCGGTCTTTCTAACCAGTTTTTGAGCATTCGGCTCCCCAAGGCTGTCTTGGTGTAATCTAAAATACCGAATAAGGAGTCCTCTTTTTCGTGACCATTGAGCGATTTTAACAATTCCAAATTGCGCTTGGTCGCATAATCCAAATGCATTTTGTCATCTAACGAATAAATATGGAGCGCAGTGACATTTTCGACCTCGCTTTTTTGCATGAGCATGACATAATCCAAAATACTCCCTGCCGCTATAGTCACCAGTGGCTTGTCCTCACAGCCTAAACTGGTAAGGGAGTTAATTTTAAAATGCTCCTTTAAACGATTAGTCGCAAAATCCAATTTAAACGCATAGTCCAAATGATTATTAACCGCTAAGGGCTTAGCTGTATTGATATTTTTCAAAAAATTAGTCAGCTCGGTGTCATTTAGCGCACAAATACACTCGGCAGGCTCATAGCGCAATATCTCGCTTATTAAATCTGCCTGTGTTAATTCTACAGCTGAAAATTCGCCGGTCGATACTTCTAAAGCTGCCAAAGCATAGCTATCCTCAGCACGAACCAAGGCTAAAAGATAATTACTGTCGCGCTCCTTTAAAATATTGCTCTCTAATACTGTGCCGGGAGTCACAATACGAATGACCTCACGCTTGACGATACCCTTAACAGATTTCGGATCCTCCATCTGCTCGCAAATAGCTACCTTTTGTCCTGCCGCAATTAATTTAGCGATATAATTATCGGCTGCATGAAAAGGCACCCCACACATCGGCACTTTGCCCATGCCACCCTCACGCCCGGTCAGAGCAATTCCCAAGATACGGCTGGCTGTCTGGGCATCAGGGCCAAACATTTCATAAAAATCACCTAAGCGATAAAATAGTATCGCATCTTCGTATTGCGCTTTTACTTTTTCGTATTGTATCATCATCGGAGTATTTCCCAGCATAAGTTTTCTCCTTTACTATCTATCCGGCTACCGGTGTTTTAGCAACTGTTCTTTAGCTATTTTTTCAATTCTACTACGGTAATGCCGTTGCCACCCTCGTTATAATTGCCTAAGCGATAGCTTTTGACATGTGGATGATGGCGCAGCATCTCGCCAATGGCACTGCGCAAAGCGCCGGTGCCTTTGCCATGAATGATGTGTACCTGAGCTAAAGAGCTCAAATAAGCATCATCTAAATATTTATCGACTAAATCGCAGGCTTCATCAGCCAATAGCCCTCGCAAATCGATTTCATTTTTGATATCTATTGATTTATTATTAACCAATTTTAAAGTGCCTTTATCCTTTTTGGGAGCTTTTTTCGGTTTTTCGGCTATTTGCAATTCATTGATATTGACACTCATTTTCATGATACCGCTTACGACTACTAATTCACCCTTTTTATTGGGTAAACTAGCCACCTCGGCGTTAGTTTGAAAACGCGGCACATAGACCTCCTGCCCCAAAGTCACCTTGGTCACTTTATTTTCAATAATTTTCGGTGCTTGATTTGCCTGTGAATGTAAATCATCAGCTTGATCCTGTAATTTTTTGCGCAAATTTTGTCCTTTTTGCTCAGCCTGCGCATCTAAAAGCGCCTGCTCTTTGATTTCGCGCATTTCTTTCAAAATCTGCTCGCTTTCATCTTTCGCTTTGCGAATAATTTGGGCGGCTTCCTCTTGGGCGCGTTTTTTGATACGCTCATTATTTTCGGCTAGTTTAGCTCGCTCTGTGCGCAGCTTGGCTAGCTCTGCCTGAGCCAGACGCAAATTTTCCTCGGCTTCCTGCTGCTTTTTCTCGGCAAGGACATTGCTGCTTTCCAATGATTGAATCAGCTCGGTCACATCATGCTCTTCTTGAGAGATATAGCTCCGCGCATGATTGACAATCGACTGCTTTAAGCCTAAGCGCGAGGCGATATTTAAAGCGTTACTTTTACCGGGCACGCCTACCATCAAACGATAGGTCGGGCGGAGGGTTTCGATGTCAAATTCGACACTGGCATTTTCTACTCCCGGCTCATTAAAGGCATAGGTTTTTAAATCGCCATAGTGAGTAGTTGCGATAATCTTGGCATCGAGAGATTTTAAATACTCTAATGTTGCCATAGCTAATGCCGCGCCCTCACTGGGGTCGGTACCTGCGCCTAATTCGTCTAAAAGCACCAATGATTTATTGTTTACTTCGTTTAAAATTTTGATGATATTGGTAATATGCGAGGAAAAGGTACTAAGCGACTGCTCGATGCTCTGCTCATCGCCGATATCGGCATAGACACCTTTAAATATGCCCATCGCACTGCCTACCTCGCAAGGAATTTGCAATCCTGACTGGTGCATGAGGACAAATAATCCTGCTG
>CAYTOM010000069.1:0-5980 GCA_964439335.1 uncultured Peptococcaceae bacterium
GTAGTTACTTTGCGTGATACCTTGTCTTGGTTTGAGCAAAAGCCGTTGTTTGGCAAGCGTATCTTGGTTACCAGAGCCAGAGAGCAGGCTAGTGTTTTAAGTGAAAAATTAGAAGTTTTAGGTGCGGAGGCTTGGGAATATCCCACCATCGCTATCCAAGAACCCACCGATACTACCGCACTTGATCAAGCAATTTTGCATACTGCGGAGTATGATTGGTTGATTTTCACCAGTGCTAATGGCGTCTACGCTTTCTTTAAACATATGAAATCCTTAAAAACCGATATTCGTACTTTAGGCAAGGTAAAAATCTGCGCTATCGGTCCTAAAACCAAAGAATTATTAGAGGACAAAGGCTTGCAGGTAGCTGTTATGCCGGAGGTATTCAGAGCAGAGGCAGTAGCTGAAGCCTTAAAACCGTTGGTCAAAGCCGGAGAAAAAGTCTTGTTACCTCGTGCCGATATCGCCAGAGATGTTTTGGTTACTACATTAAAAGAAATGGGCTTGGAAGTAAACGAAGTCATAGCCTATGAGACAGTAGCTGCTCATACTGACGATGCTTTCTTGATTGAAAAAATGGAGGAAAAGGGTATTCATGTCATTACCTTTACCAGCTCGTCCACTGTCCGCAACTTTATGAATTTGTTAGGCGATAGAAAAGAATTGCTTGATGGTGTCACCATTGCCGCTATCGGTCCGGTCACTGCTGAAACCGCCGAAAAATTAGGCTTACAGGTCGACATCGTCGCTAATGAATATACAATTGATGGCTTAGTCCATGCTTTAGTGGAATATTACCAAAAATAAGGAGTGGTTTATAATGTTTCCGCAAACCAGAATGCGTCGCTTGCGCAAAAATGCCAATATCAGAGCATTAAATGCTGAAATCAAATTATCTGCTTCGGATTTTATCTATCCGATATTTGTCATCGAGGGTGAAAATATCAAAAATGAAATATCTTCGATGCCCGGTATTTATCAGTTTTCCTTAGACCGAGTCGATGAGGAAATCGAGAGAACTATCCAAGCAGGTGTCAAAGCTATCATCTTTTTTGGCATTCCCGCTGAAAAAGATGAGGTTGGCAGTGGAGCTTATGCTGAGGACGGCATTATCCAAAAAGCATTGCGTCAGACTCGTGCTAAATATCCCGATTTAGTTTTATTGGCTGATGTGTGCTTGTGTGAATATACCAGTCATGGTCATTGCGGTTTGATTATAGACGGTCAAGTAGCTAACGACCCCACCTTAGCTTTATTAGCCAAAACGGCGGTTTCCTATGCCCAAGCAGGTGCGGACATCGTCGCTCCCAGTGATATGATGGACGGCAGAGTAGGCGCTATCCGTACAGCATTAGACGAAGCAGGCTACACAGATGTATCGGTAATGGCTTATTCCGTCAAATATGCCTCTGCTTTCTATGGACCATTTCGCGAAGCAGCAGGAGATTCCAGCCCGAAATTCGGTGATCGCAAAACCTACCAAATGGATCCTGCCAGCGGTACTCGCCAGGCTATCGCCGAAGCCGAATTAGATGTAATGGAGGGCTGTGATTATATCATCGTCAAACCTGCTTTAGCCTATATGGATTTAATTCATGTCATGCGCGACAACTTTACCCAGCCTATCGTTTCTTATAATGTCAGCGGTGAATACTCAATGGTTAAAGCCGCAGCGATGAATGATTGGATCGATGAAAAGAAAATCGTCTTGGAATTATTGACGGGCTTAAAACGCGCCGGCAGTGATATGATTATCACCTATCATGCGGTAGATGCTGCAATGTGGCTCAAAGATGAGCAGTAAAGGAGAATTGATTATGCGTTCTTTCAGCAAATCACAAGAATTATATAAAGAAGCCGTTGAGCTTATCCCCGGTGGAGTCAATTCACCGGTCAGAGCTTTTCAGGCAGTAGGGGATTACCCGGTCTTTGTCAAAGAGGGCAGTGGCTCACACATCATCGATGTCGATGGTAATGAATATGTCGATTATATCTGCTCCTGGGGACCGCTTATTTTAGGTCATCGACCGAAAGTAGTTAGCCAAGCCTTGATGGAGGGCTTGCAAACCGGTACGACCTTTGGCATACCGACCGCTATCGAGGTCGAAATGGCGGAATTTATCGCAGAAAATGTACCCTCTATCGAAATGGTACGCATGGTATCCTCCGGCACCGAGGCGACGATGAGTGCCTTGCGCTTGGCTCGTGCTTACACCAAACGCAATAAAATAGTCAAATTTGAGGGCTGCTATCATGGTCATGCTGATAATCTTTTGATCAAAGCAGGCTCCGGTGCCTTGACTTTAGGCGTACCGTCTACGCCCGGTGTGCCGGAGGGTATCGCCGAAGATACGATTAACGCTAAATATAACGATTTAGCCAGTGTCGAGGCTATCTTTGCCGAAAAAGGCAGTGAAATCGCTGCTGTTATCGTCGAGCCTATCGCCGGTAATATGGGATTGGTTTTACCAAATGAAGGTTTTTTGCAAGGTTTACGCGAAATTACTGCTCGCTATGGAGCATTATTGATTTTTGACGAAGTTATCAGCGGATTCCGTGCTTCTTTGGGCGGAGCGCAGGGCTATTTCGGCATTACCCCGGATTTGACCTGCTTAGGCAAAATTATCGGCGGTGGTCTGCCGGTAGGTGCTTATGGCGGTAAAAAAGAAATTATGAGCATGGTTGCTCCGGCAGGTCCTGTCTACCAAGCAGGTACTTTATCCGGCAATCCTTTGGCGATGGCAGCAGGATTAGCAGCTTTGCGCGAATTGAAAAATGCCGACATTTACGCAAAATTAGCTCATTTAGGAGCAATGCTGACTGATGGCTTAAAAGCTGCTGCTGCCAATGCAGGTGTAAATGTAACTATTAATAATTTCGGTTCACTTTTGACCGTATTTTTCACTGATACTCCGGTTACTACTTATCCGGAAGCAGCCGGCTCTGATACCAAGCAATTTAAAGCATTTTATCAATCAATGCTAAATCAAGGCTTTTACCTGCCTCCGTCGCAATTTGAGTGCTGGTTTATCTCGGCTGCTCATACCGAGGAGGATATCAAAGCGACTATCGAAGCCGCTAAAGTAGCCTTTGCTCAGGCTAAATTAATCTAAGGAGTGAACATAGATGCCTTATACTACCCAAGTTTTGGAATACAATAAACGCTTTTCGGCAGAAAAAGGCTATACTCCAAAATATATCGTTTTGACCTATGGCTGTCAGATGAATGAGCACGATTCCGAGACCTTAGCCGGAATGTTAGAGGCTATGGGCTACGCAAAAACGACGGTCGAAAACGAGGCGGATTTAATTTTATTAAACACCTGCTGTATTCGCGAAAAAGCAGAAAGCAAGGTCTTGAGCCATTTAGGTGAGCTAAAAAAGCTAAAAAAAGAAAAGCCGTGGCTCATCATTGGAGTCTGTGGCTGTATGACTCAGCAAAAAGGCATCGTCGAGACGATTAAAAGTGCGGCTCCCCATGTGCAGCTGATATTTGGCACCTATAACATGAGTCATCTGCCGGAATATATCGCCGATATATTAACCAATGAAAGCAACTGCTATAATATTTATCCTAAAGAAGAAGCCATCGTTGAGGGGCTCCCCAGCAAGCGTGAATATCCGTTCAAAGCCTTGGTCAATATTATTTACGGTTGCAATAATTTTTGCACCTATTGTATCGTGCCATATGTGCGTGGGCGTGAGCGTAGCCGCAGCATCGAAAATATCGTGTGTGAGATCAAGGAATTAGTAGCTGATGGGGTGACCGAAGTCATGCTGTTAGGGCAAAATGTCAATTCCTATGGTAAAGATTTAAAAGATAGGACAAATTTTGCCCGTCTTTTAGAAGAAATCGAAAAAATAGACGGCATCAAGCGCGTACTATATATGACCTCGCATCCGAAAGATTTTTCCGACGAATTAATTGAGGTATTGCAAAAATCGCAAAAAGTACCGCATTATCTGCATCTGCCTGTCCAATCAGGCAGTAGTCGCATCTTAAAAAAGATGAATCGTGGTTATACTAAAGAGGACTATCTGACTTTGATCAAAAAAATCAAAGCGGCTATGCCTGATGTCGCCATTACGACCGACATCATCGTAGGATTTCCCGGGGAAACCGAAGAGGATTTCTTAGAAACGATGGATTTAGTCCGTCAAGTCGAATTTGATAATGCTTTCAGCTTTGTCTATTCTAAACGCCCCGGCACTCCGGCGGCTACCATGGAGGACGATACTCCATTAGAAGAGAAAAAAGAGCGTTTAAGTCGCTTAAATGAGCTATTGGCACACTATAGCCATGAAAAAAATGTAGCCTATCTCGGACGCACAGAGGAAGTGCTGGTCGAGGGGCTTAGCAAAAACAATGACGACTTTTTAATGGGTCGGACTTTAAGCAACAAAACAGTTATTTTTGCAGGTGATTCCTCCTTGATTGGGCAGTATGTACCGGTAGAGATTACCGAAGCCCAAAGTTGGATTTTAAAGGGAAAATTAGCACTTTAAAATGTGAATGATTTGCATGATATAAAAAATTTTACGGAGGTGCTTATTGTGGAGATTTACGCAAAAGCAAAAGAATTAGCCGAAGCATTGGCACAAAGCAATGAATTAGCAGCTGTTAAAGAGGCTGAAGCAAAAATGATGATGGATACTGATGCCAGAAATATCATCGAAGAATACCAAACTATTCAAATGAATGCTATGAATAGCGGTATCAATTACGAAGACCTGCCTGCTGAGCAGAAACAAAGAGTAGAAGAGTTAGAGAGCATCATGAACATCAACGAAAACATCGTCGCTTTCTTGAGCGCTAACCAGGCTTTTGAGCAGGTATTGCGTTCGGTAAATATGATTTTATCCAACGCTATCAATGGTCAGCCTGAATCCAGCTGTGGTTCTTGCTCTACTGCCGGCTCTTGCGCTACCGGTTCTTGCTCCTGCGGTGGCTGCCACTAATTAGCTAAAATTTAAAGCTTAGCTCTATTGAGCTAAGCTTTTTCTGTGTAAAAAATAATATTTTCTCTAAAACAATTTTTCTCTAAAATAATTTTTTCTTTTACATACGCTAATAATATCAAAAGATTTTCGGAGAAAATAGCAGTTTTTTAGAACTTATGTTTGCATTATATTTAAAATTGTGCTATACTTATATCCAAACTATTTGCGAGGAGAGAAGACGATGGGAGATTTCAAATTAGTAGCTGATTATAAGCCTACCGGCGACCAGCCGCAAGCTATCGCGAAATTGGTAGATGGTTTGGATCGTGGTGTACCGATGCAAACTATGCTGGGTGTCACCGGTAGCGGTAAAACCTTTACCATGGCGAATGTCATCGCCGAAAGTAAGCGACCGGCTTTGATCATCGCGCATAATAAGACCTTGGCAGCTCAATTATACAGCGAATTTAAAGCATTTTTCCCGGAAAATGCGGTCGAATATTTCGTGAGCTACTACGATTATTATCAGCCGGAGGCTTATGTCGCGTCTACCGATACATATATAGAAAAAGATTCCCAAATTAACGACGAAATCGAAAAAATGCGCCATTCGGCTACAGCATCATTATTAGAGCGGCGTGATGTCATCGTCGTCGCCAGTGTCTCCTGCATTTACGGCTTAGGCTCGCCTGATTTTTATAAAAATCAAATTTTGTCGTTACGAGTCGGACAAAGCTATGATCGGCAATTTATCCTGCATCGTTTGATTGATATTCAGTATGAGCGTAATGATTTGGATTTTAAACGCGGTACTTTTCGGGTGCGTGGTGATACTATTGAGGTATTTTTGCCATCGTGGGGAGATAAGGCTATCCGCGTCGAATTATTTGGTGATGAAGTAGATCGCATCACTGAAATAGAGGTCTTGACCGGCAAGATAATCGGTGAAAGAAATCATGTCAGTATTTATCCTACTACGCACTATGTCACCGACCCGGAGTATATGGAGACCGCATTAAGCAATATCGAAGCCGAATTA
>CAYTOM010000070.1:0-5944 GCA_964439335.1 uncultured Peptococcaceae bacterium
ATGACAATTGCCGGTATAACGGTGACTGTAGTGCCTAAGACATACGCCGCTGCTAAAATCAAGGTCGTTAATATCCAGGGGTGACCTTGGGCAATTTTACGAGTTAAAAACCACATAGCGATAGTTTTGCTTAAACCGGTAGAGGAGAGATAAGTAATAAAAATACCGATAAACATTACAGTTACAGCCATATTGCTACCGAAACCGTTTAAAAGCACATCATTAAAAGACATATATCCGGATAAACCAAAAACTATTGCTCCCAAGATACTGGTCCAAATCAAATCCAAAGTAGCCCAACCATAAAGTAAAGCAAAAAAACATCCTAAAACCTTCATACCTAAAGGTGTAATCGGGCTGGGAGCAGGTAAAAATTGAAATCCTAGTAGAAATGCAAAAAATATAATACAATTTATAATATAAGTAGGGGTAATTTTTTGCGTATTAACTGACATTTAATATTCCTCCTCATAATTTTTATTACTTGCGAAAAAATCAAGTTTGGCAGACCTTTTCGCAAGTATAATGCAAAATAGTTTAATCAGCTAAAATTTGATAAATAGGAGCACCCTCGCAATCTTTAGGCATTCTGACACCTGCCAAGACTGCTACCGTAGGAGCGACATCGACGGAGCGAATGTATCTGTTGGTATAGGTATGAGGAATAATACCCGGTCCTGCGGCGATAAAGACCGGATTGATCGAGGAATCCGCTAAACCTTCGCAGGTAGAGAGGGAGTCACCATGGTGATAGTTGTAGCCTTCGGCAGTCCAAAAGATAATATCACCAAATTCGTCACCACCACAACCTAAAATAATAGCATCTTTATTTCTCAGTGCCATAGCGACAATTCTTTCACCGGTTTGTTTGGATTTATAGCCATATAAAGCGGTGATAATTTTTTCCTCTAATTGATACTTATCAGCCGGCTCGACAATACCATGCTCATCACGACCTTTTAAATTGATATAAATATTATTACCGCGAATAGCGATAGCTTGGGTATGCTCCCAATCGATTTCGTGCAATTCGTTGCCATTTTCGTCGTGTTTATCATTAGTAAAGCCTAATTCCTGCATGATACGGACACTAACGCCGATATTATCACCTAAAAATTCCGGTTCATGGATAGAGCTGACTAAGCCATGGTCAGACAAAATCATGACAGTCCAGCCTTCGTCTAACAAATGCAAATATTGCCCGATATAATAGTCTGTTTGCACATAAACATTTTCAACAAATTGGTCAAACGCTTCTTTGGGTAATTTGCTACTGCCTTTGCCGGCATAATGCAAGAACATATGGAATTGCATATCGACATTATGGAAATGCGAGAATACTACCTGATAATTGCCGGTTTCCATTAAATAATTTAACGCTCCGGAATGCCAATCAGCAGCAGAATACCAGTTTGCCAGCATACAATCCTCAATTAATTGTCTGTCGGAGCCACCCAAGAGGCAGGTCGGCGGTGGGAATCCGATATTTTGCGTAACCTCGGTATAAAGGCTCTGCGGATGCCAAACACTGTTTTCTTCAATATTCATTGCCGCTGAAATCCACATCTTGACATAGCTACCGTCTTCGGCTAATTCCAATAAACGCATATTACGATTTACTTTATAAATGACATCTTTTTTGATAGATTCATCAATTACACTGACTTTAAATTCGCCTTTAGCGATGACTGCGATGGGGTCAGCCTCTTTTTTGGATTTATAAATTGCGATACGATCATAGATGCCTTGCTCATTGGTTAATAATAAACAGGGGCGTCTCAAAAAACCACCGCTTAAAAGCATGGTCAATTCTTTAGCGTTTGCCGGAGCATCATTCCAGCCGGAAGCATCTTTGATGGGGGACAAAACTACATCAAACGGAGCATCGCTGGTACCGCCTTCACCCTCGAGCATATCCAGAATAATAGTTACGACATCACCCTGGTGGACGATTTCATTACCGGTTTCGACATCGGTGCTTTTTTCCAAATCGGTAACGGTGCAGGGGACATTGGCATCACAAGCAGCTTTTTGCTTGTACATGACATTTTCGGTTTTGGTGCTGGCAATCAGCATAAATTCTGCCTCTACCTGTCCGGTTGCCATATTTACTCCGGCAGGACTGGTACCGTCGACTACATGCAAATTTTCACTATCCGAGGTCGGTGGCCAAGAAGAGCCAGGCCAATGAAAGACCAAGGTTTTTTTGCCGCTTTCCGCGGTGACATTCCACAATGGCTCAGCTTTGCAATTTAAACTACTAAAATTATATTCCAAAGCATCCAGACGGGTTTTGGATTGCTTAAAATAACTGGTAATTCCGTGAATCAATGGGCTGCAACCGGTGGCTAAAGTAGTCCACATCGGTGGAGTGATTGCCGGCAAGCCACCTAAAAGCATCAAATCCTCACGACCGGATGCGTGCTGCATAAATTTCTCTAAATTAGGCATTTTTCCGGCGTTTAAATATTTGCGAGTGAGCTTTGCGTCCATACCGTCGATACCCATAATAAAAATTTTATCTGATAAAGCCTGTTTATTCATAATTATCTGCTCCTTATAAATATTTTTACTTGGCCAAGTAATTTCTACAGTTGAAGTATAGCATATAGTAATATCTCAGTTCAAACGAAATAAATTTGTTTTATATGCACTTTTCAACTTTTAGTTGAAAGATAACTATATATGTGTTATACTGCTATAAAAGGAGCGAGTAATTATGACTATAGAGCATTTAAAATATTTTTTGGCTTCAGCTCGCTTAGGCTCGATGTCTTTGGCAGCGCAGGAGCTACATATTTCTCCGCAGGCAATTAGCAAAGCGGTAAAAAACTTAGAAAAAGAGTTTAATTGTACGCTTTTTCTGCGAAGCAGTACAGCAGGATTGCATTTAACTGAATGTGGGGAATTATTTTTGCAAACAGCCGAAAATATCCTGGCACAAATTCAAAGCTTTGAAGCCAATATAGCAGAAAAAAGCACACATTCAGCCTTGTCCCAAATGGATAACTATTTCATTTCGATTCTCTGCTCAACTAATTTTTTATCGTTAATCAATAGTATGTATCGTACTCTGCGGCAGGATTATCCGCATGTTTCGCTTTCGACCAAAACCACCTCGCCAATGAGCAGCTATTTACCCAAGGATTTAGATAAATATGACATTGCGATACTGTGTATCCCCTCAAATATTTCTCTCAATGATTTTATAACGGAGGATTGTGAGCTGTATTTGCTGGATCAGAGCAATTTGCGCCTTTTTTGTGCCAAAGAATCAGCTTTTGCCAAGCATAAAATTCTTTCCAATCGTGTCTTATCCGAAATTCCGGTGGTAGATTATTCAGATAGTGATGAAGAAAGTGAATTAATGCAACTATTGCGCTTGTATAAAATAAAACCATCAATTTATTCGCGGACCAATGCTCCCATGCCACTCATGGAGTCGCAAGTACCGGAATATTATCATTTTTTTGCCACCAAATTTTTTATTAAATCATTTTGCACCAATATCCCCGGTAATTTAATTTCAATTCCGCTCAAAACGAAAATTTCTTTAAGCTATATTATGATAGTTCGCAAAGATGTCATCGAGCGACCGGCGGTATCAATTTTGGCAGGAATGCTAAAAGAAAATTTTAAAGATCATATCATAAAACTATCGTAAATAACCGATAAGCAGATAAATTTGCACCGGAGTGCAAAAAAGACTTGTAATTGTGATGAAAATTGTGTATCATAATATGTATATTTTGAGAAAATAGGCGAATTTTCTCTGAGATAAGAAAGGAAGCAGGTTTATGGAAGCATTAAAAAGACGCATAGAAAAAGATGGCATTACCATTGGCGATAGTGTCGTAAAAGTAGACAGTTTTTTAAATCATCAAATGGATATTGCCCTTTTAAAGGATATAGCTCAAGAATTTGCGCGTATTTTTAGCGATGTCAAAGTAGATAAAATATTAACCATCGAAGCCTCCGGTATCGGTATCGCTGCGATTACTGCGATATATTTTAATGATGTGCCGGTAGTATTTGCGAAAAAGCATCAAGCCAGCAATTTAAGCGGTGATGTCTATGAAACCAAGGTTTATTCGTTTACCAAGCAAAAGGAAAATATCATTCGTGTCGATAAACGCTACATTTCTCCCGGCGAAAATGTGCTGATTATCGACGACTTTTTAGCTTGCGGCAGTGCAGCGGCAGGATTGGCGGAAATCATCGAAATGGCAGGTGCTAAGGTAGTCGGTATCGGAGCAGTTATCGAAAAGGGATTTCAGGGCGGACACGCTAAATTAACAGAAAAAGGCTATCGCGTAGAGTCGCTGGCTATCATCGAAAAAATAGTTGATGGCAAGCTCATCTTTGCCGAATAATTAATACATGTATTCTAAAAATGCCTAATATTAATTACACTAAAGCTAATCTTGGCAAATAACTGAAAAATGTGCATATTTTTGATTGCGAAAGCATTAAAATTATGTTAAAATTATTAGATAAGATTTCTATAAAAGTATCCTAAAACTATATTAAATACTGCTTAAAGACTCGGAGGGTTTTTTCTATGATGATTAATTTTACCAAAAATGATCCAGAAATAACTACTGGGTCTTTTTGTGTACTTTTTTAAAGGAGATGTTAAAATGGCTGAGGCAAAAGTAGGAATAGTCATGGGCAGCGATTCGGATTTTAATATCATGGAAGGCTGCGCCAAAATTTTAGAAAAATTCGGCATTAAGTACGAAATGGTCGTTGCCAGTGCGCATCGCACTCCATATAAAGCTTTGGAATATGCTCAAACCGCGGAGGAACGCGGTTTAGAGGTCATTATCGCCGGAGCGGGAGCAGCGGCACATTTAGGTGGAGTATTGGCAGCAGCTACAGTCCTGCCGGTAATCGGAGTCCCGATTAATGCGACACCACTAGCCGGAGTAGATGCGTTGTATGCTATGGTGCAGATGCCTTCAGGCATTCCGGTAGCGACGATGGCAATTAACGGTGCTAAAAATGCCGGCATCTTTGCAGTACAGATTTTAGCCGCTAATGACCCTGCTTTGCGTCAAAAATTGCATGAATATAAAGATGAAATGGCAGCTCAAGTGGAAGAAAAAAATAAAAATGTCCAGAGCAAGCTCCAAGCATAACCTAGCTATAGCAAACCAGTTAAGTAAGGATGGGAAGACAATCATGAATAATTTTGAGACAAATGATTTATGGGCAGATGACCGCTTAGACAAATTAAATGAAGAATGTGGCGTGTTTGGTATTTATACGCCAAGTGGTCGAGCTGCGGAAATGACCTATTATGGGCTTTTTTCATTACAGCATCGCGGTCAAGAGGGTTGCGGTATCGCTACCAGCGATGGCAAGGAAATTCATTATCACAAAAATACCGGTTTAGTTACCGAGGCTATTAAAGCCGAAGATTTAGAAAAATTGCCGGGTAAATTTGCGATCGGTCATGTCCGTTATTCTACTACCGGCGAAAACTCAGCCTTAAATACCCAGCCGGTCATCGGGTATTATTTGCGTGGGCAATTGGCTGTCGCTCATAACGGTAATTTGACTAATACCGGCGAATTACGCAAAAGACTGCATTCCAATGGTTCGGTATTTCAGACCACTATCGATACCGAGGTAATTTTAAGCCTCTTAGCACTTTATAGCCACGACGATTTATTGCAGGCTATCATGAAAACCATGCTGGATTTAAAGGGCTCCTATTCCTTGGTTATTATGAACGAAAACCAATTAATCGGTGTCCGCGACCCTCATGGCAATCGCCCGTTATGTGTTGGCGAAACCGCTGACGGTGGCTATGTCTTGGCATCTGAAACCTGTGCTTTAGATACAGTCGGGGCGAAATTTTTGCGTGATGTCCGCCCGGGTGAAATTATCATGATTGATGAAAGCGGAATGAAATCCTATCAAGGCTTTGCCGCGGATA
>CAYTOM010000071.1:0-5794 GCA_964439335.1 uncultured Peptococcaceae bacterium
ATCATGATCTGACCTAAAGAAATAGCATAAACTGTACCAATTGCGATTAAAACTGTTTCTTTAGTTTTAATTGGCATACCTACCTGCTTAAAGATACTGTTTAAGAAGCTCAAGAAAACAACGATCATAACAACCGAGTTCAATCCGCCCATCCACAAGCCGGCAAAATATACGAACCAAATCATCAACCACGGTTTACCAACCATAAATTTAGCGGATAAGAATTTATTTACTAACCAGTCGATAGCGCCGACTTCCATGCACACACCGATGATCAAATACATGAAGATCATAGAAATAACGGTGGTACCGAAAGCTGCACCGATCATTTGATTCATACCAATAGTTAGACCAATACCAACTAAAGCCATGAAGCTCGGGAAAATCATATCAATAAATGTCCAACCATAAATTGCGCCTAAAAACGCACCTAAAACAGCCATACCATACGGGGTTAATGCTGCAAACGGCGGAATAAATCTAAACAAAAAACAAAACGCTAAAACTACCAAATAATGAATAATATTGACTTTCTTTTCTTGCATTGCTGCTGCCATAAAATATCCCTCCAAATTAAATTAGATAAAAAATTAAGGTATATTATTGCATAAATTAAATTTTTTATATTGTGTTTTGCTGCCAAAATATTAGCAGCAAAACACATATATTCTGCTAAAGCACACTTTTAAAATACTTCATTTAAACTACATATTTTCGCTCATAATCTGATATGCCGGAGCTCCTTCACAATCTGCCGGAATATCAACACCCAAAAGCACTGCTGCCGTAGGTGCCACATCGACTTCGCGAATATAGCGTTTAGTAGTAAATCCTTGTTTGATACCCGGTCCTGCTGCCACGAAAATCGGACCAACAGAAGTATCATTATGACCCATCGCAGTAGATAACGACTCACCATGGTCAAAGTTATAATCCTCATGCATCATGATGATGATATCTGCGGCATCAGGTCCGCCCATACCTAAAAGTACGGCATCTTTGTTATGCAACGCCAAAGAAACTACACGCTTGTTAGTTTTCTTATCGCGATAGCTGTACAAATCAGAAATAATCTGCTCTTCCAATTCATACTTATCAGCCGGATCAACTATACCATAGCGATCACGACCCTTTAAATTGACATAGATACTGTTCGCACGCACCTGAATAGCCTTGGTATGCTCCCAATCAATCTCCATCAATTCATTACCATTCTCATCTTTCTTCAGTACTGTATATCCCAGCTCCTTCATAACCGGGACATTCAAGCCACTGTTTTCACCGATATCATGCGGAGTTTCTTCCGGACAAATCAAAGAATGATCAGAGAATACAAAAATGGTCCAGCCTTTCTCGATATACGGCAAGAAAGTGCCGATATATTCATCAGTCCATCTATAGGTATTTTCATGCCATTCACGGACATGCTTTTCACCTACAGTAGATGTCGGACGATCCTTCAAATACTTCATATACGAATGCCCTGCCATATCCGGACCATGGAAATGGGAGAATATAACCTCGACACCCTCATTGTCCATCATATAGCGCATGCATTTCGACTGCCATTGAGCAGCTTTCTGCCATTGCTCCTGACCGCATTTGATAATCAAATCTTCATCCTGACCTGCTGCCATCGAAGTAGCCGGCGGAGGACCAAACAAAGGTTTAATAGTCTCATAAATCGATCTCGGATACCAGCAATCGCTATTATCCACATCAATAGCATTGGAAATCCACATTCTGACATAAGTGCCATCCGGAGCAATCTCCAAAGCACGCATTGCTCTGACTACATTAACCATACCCGTCTTGGTAGGCAATACATCAGGACAATTTTCAGTATATACATCTTCATCTAATACGCAAAGCGGCTCAGTTGCTTCCTTAGAAGCATAAATAGCTACTTGAGCATATTTACCGTCTTTCTTCAAAATCAAAGCCGGTCTGGTCACCTTACCATAAACATAATACAAAGTAAACTCTTTAGCATCAGCCGGAGCATTAGCCCAGCCCTCAGCATCAGTAATCGGCGAAATCGATACATGCAATGCCCAGTCTGCCAAAGTAGTCATATTATTACCCTCGTAGAATACAAAGTTTCTAACCGAGAACGGTGACGGCAAGAAGTTTTGGAATTCCAAACCCTCTAAGAATTTCTCTCTGGCTTCCTTCAGACGAGGATCCTTCAAATCCATAGTCTTTTTATTATATTCCGGAGGAATCAATTCCGATTTGTCACAATTAATATGACTGGTAGCCGAACCATACGGTACAAAGCCACCCTCTTTAGTCTTAGTAGTCGCAATGATAATTTCCTCATTATCACGACTATGGGAAGTATTACCCATACCACCGGGAGAGGTACCATCAACTACCATCAAATTAGGATTAGTCGAAGTTGGTGGCCAAGCACCACCGGGCCAGTGCCATACCAAAGTTTTCTTACCTGCTTCAGCAGTTACATTCCATAACGGCTCAGCCTTTAAAAATTTAGACATGAAAGCTTCTTGGGTAATATCCGGGTCTTTCTCTACTCTGACATTATAATCGGTGATACCATGAGTCATCGGGTAGCAACCGGTAGCCAGCGTAGCCCACATCGGAGGAGTAATAGTCGGCATAGCACCTAACAGCATTAAATCCTCACGCGCAGAACCCATCTCAAGCATTTTTTTCAAATTCGGCATTTTACCCTCATCTACCATCTTTCTGGAAAAACGAGGATCCATACCATCTATACCCAAAAGTAAAATCTTGTCTGTTAAACCTTTACTTCTTAACACAACCAATCATCCTTTCATCTACACATCAAAACGAATGATACTATCTCATACGATATTCAGTTGTTCCATATTAAGTTGTAACCATATTCAGTTTAACAATATTAAATTTTCAAATTTTACTTTACTAATTTCGATTTAATAAACATTTTTCCTGTGTAGCATAGCCACACAGGAAAAATATGAAATTACATTTCCTCAGACAAAATGGTGTAAGCAGGCGAGCCTTCGCACTCAGTCGGAATTCTAACACCCAACAATACAGCAGCAGTCGGAGTTACATCAACTTCACGCGGGAAGAGCTTCATCTCGTAGCCTTCTTTGATACCTTGACCGGCAGCGATAAAGATCGGACCAACAGAAGTATCAGCATAGCCTTCGAAGGTAGACAAGGATTCACCATGGTCTTTAACATAATCAGAATGAATAAAGAAGATGATGTCACCTGCGGTATAATCGCCACCTAAGCCTAACAAGTTAGCATCTTTCTGATGCAATGCCAACGATACAATGCGTTTGCCGGTCTTAGGATCTTTTACACCATACAAATCAGTGATGATTTGCTCTTCTAACTCATATTTATCAGCAGGATCAACAATACCGAATCTGTCACGACCCTTTAAGTTGATAAAGATGCTGTTGCAACGCTGCTGAATAGCTTTAGTGTTTTCCCAATCGATATCAGCAATCGGGTTGCCATTTTCGTCTTTCTTCAATACAGTATAGCCTAATTCAGACATAATACCGGTGTTGACACCATAGTTGTCAGCGATGTACGGCATATAGTCTTCTTTCGGGCAAATCAAGGAGTGGTCGGAGAATAAGAGAATAGTCCAGCCCTCATCTAACAACGGCAAGAACTCACCGATATATTCATCGGTCATAGTATAAGTGCCGATAGCGCAGTTGTAGATATCTTCCTCAGTAGCATTGGAATCATCTCTGTTTTTCAAAGAACGCATATAGGTATGACCACTCATGTCAGGACCATGGAAGTGAGAGAATACTACCTCTACGCCCTCTTCTTTGATCATATAGTTAATGCTATCTGCTTGCCATTTACCAGCCTGGCGCCATTGCTCCAAGTTGCATTTGTTAATAACATTAACATCACCGTCACCTAACTGACCGGTCGGTACCGGAGGACCAAATTTAGCTTTAATTTTGTCAAAAATCCAAGTAGGATACCAAACTCTGTTATCATCAGCAGAGAAAGCATTGGAATACCACATACGCAAGAAAGATCCGTCCTCAGCCAAATCCAAAATACGCATATTACGAACTACATGCTCAAAGCCACCGGCTCTGTTAGGCATGATATCAGGTACATTTTTGGTGTAAACATCTTTTTCAATTACACCCAACGGCTGATTAACCTGTTTGGACGGATAAATAGCCAAACGATCATAAATGCCTTTTTCATTTTTCAACAACAAGCACGGTTTCGGCATTTTGCCAAATACCTGCAAGTAGGTAATTTCTTTTGCACCTTCAGGAATTTCAAAGCCCCAATCTTTCGGCTCAGTAATCGGAGACAAAGCAACATTTACAGGATAATGATGCAAATCTTCCATCTGAGACTGACCGGGCATTAAAATGTTGGTACGAATATCCATCATTTTGTTAACGGTGTATCCGTTAAATCCATCGATGCCCTCTTTAAACTCATCCCACAATTCATCCCAGTAATCTTCTTTAGTAGTGCGTTTGGTATAAGAAGACGGAACTCTGTGTAATTCAGCCGGGTCACCGGTCAATTTGCTGGTATTAGTAGCGCTATTGCCACCAAATACCGGCTCAGGAGTCTTGGTGCTAGCGATTAAAATACCTTCCCAGTCACGAACAGCATAACCAAAGCCCAATGCACCGGGAGTAGTACCGTCAACTACCATCAAGTTTTCGCTATCACTGGTTGGAGGCCAAGCACCACCGGGCCAGTGCCAAACTAAAGTTTTCTTGCCTGCTTCAGCAGTTACATTCCATAACGGCTCAGCATGAACATATTTAGAATAGATACCTGCAAAGTTGATATCTAATTCACCTTTCATATTGATGTTAAAGTCCTCAACACCGTGGGTCATCGGATACGCACCGGTAGCCAAAGTAGTCCACATCGGAGGAGTAATGGTCGGTACGCCGCCTAACAAACGCAAGTCGTGACGAGCAGCACCCTTTTCAATCAATTTTTTTGTGTTCGGCATTTTTCCTTCATCAACCATTTTTCTGGTGAATTTCGGGTCCATACCGTCGATACCGAGCATGAGAACCTTGTCGGTCAAGCCTTTACTTCTTAACATAACTAATTACCATCCTTTCATATAATAGCATATATTTTAGTACCCAGGCGGCATTATAGCCGCCTGTATTGTTAACTTGGAAAGACTTACATTAAATATATCTTAGAATACTTCCTCTAAAATCTGATATGCCGGAGCACCCTCAGTTTGAGCAGGCATTCTAACACCCAAAATAGTAGCAATAGTCGGAGCTACATCTACCTGGCGAATTACACGATCAGTTACGCAACCTTTCTTGAAGCCCGGACCTGCTGCAAAGAAGATCGGGGATACAGAAGTATCGCATTCACCCAAGGAAGTCGGCAGACTGTCATCATGGTCGTGCTCATAGCCCTCAGCCATGCAGTAAACGATATCACCGCACTCAGGATAAGTACCACCCAAGCCGATAATAGCAGCATCTTTACGGCGTAATGCCAAAGCGATAATGCGTTTGCCACTTTCTTTATCTTTAATATTGTACAAATCGGTAATGATTTTCTCTTCCCACTCGTACTGATCAGCAGGATCGATCAAACCATCGATGATCTCGCCATCAACCTCGTGCTGGTTACGACCTTTGATGTTCAAATAAATGTACATCTCGCGGTTAGCGATAGCAGTGGTCTTAGTCCAGTCGATGCGTTTTTTCTTCTTGCCGGTTTCAGGATCAACCAACAAAGTGGTGTAGCCTAACTCTTCCATGATTTGGAGGTTCATACCGGTATCGCCTAA
>CAYTOM010000072.1:0-5776 GCA_964439335.1 uncultured Peptococcaceae bacterium
TAGTGCTTATTTCCTCATAATGGCGCGCATTTTCGCCGGCTTTTTGCCAAGCGTCTTTGCAAGAGATAATTTGCGCGCGGATATTTTCCTGAGCTTTAGCTAAAGCAGGCTTGATTTCCTTGGTATTTTGCGTGCCCAAGAGACTGGTGGCTAAATCAGTAATTTGCTCTTGGGTATATTCACGCTGATTTTTCAAATTGAGACAAATTTCTTTGGTCGACTCTTGCTTGGCTTGGGCTTTATCCAAGGCTGATTTGGCATCTTTGACAGCTTTTTCTGTCAATTCCTCGGAGATGAGCTTGGCAGGTAGGGGATGCTCGAGAGAGCCACACACCGGGCAGGGGCTATGCGGACGCAAATTTTTCGCCAAAAGTCCGGCTTGGGCATCTAAAAAGGCTTGGTATAGCTGGGAGTAATACGCTTCCTTAGCCAGGGTGGATTCTTTGGCTTGCTGATACTCCGAGAGATTGTTTTGGTATTGCTTGTGTAGCTCGAAATATTTATCCAAAAGTGCCGCTAAATTTTGCAGTTCCTTTTGGGTGTCCTCTAATTTGGCTAATTGTGTGCGGAGGGTGATTTCCTCGGCATGGGAATTTTTTAAAAGCTCGCTTTGCTGAGTTAATGCCTGTTTTTTTTGAAGCAATTCGGCAATTTCAGCTTTTTTTAGAGCAAGCTCCTTTTGTCTGTGGAGCAGTGCCTTTGTGGCAGTATTTTTTTCGTTATTTAACTCCTCCAGCTCACGATATCTAGGCAGGGTTTGCTTTAAAATAGTGATTTGGCTTTGCGTTTGCTCGGCTTTTTCTAATTCGTTATTAGCCTGCTTTAAATGCTCTTTTTGGCTAGCACTCTGACCGGCTAGCTTTTGATAATGCTTTTCGGCGTTAGTTAATTGTGTCGCTAAATTTTCGTAATCCTGTGCTTGCCCTAATTTTTGATTAATTTCGGCTATTTTAGTGTCTAATACGACTAAATTTTCTTGGATAGTGGCTAGATTTATTTCGGCAGCAGCAGTATCGGTTTGGTAAAGCTCTGCCAGAGCTTGGAAATCGGCGATTTCGCCGGCTTCTAAGTAAGCCTTTTGCAAGAGGCTAAAGGGATGCTCGGCAGGATAGGAGAAATGACGCAGATGGGAAAGCATTTGCAGATGGGCGGTATCGTAGTCTTTTTTGGCACTATCGCAATCCTGATAGAGCTTGGCTTGCAAATCCTGATAGGGTTTGGTAGCAAAAATATTGCGCAATATCGCTTCACGCTCTGAGGTAGGAGCGACCAAGAGCTTTAGAAAATCGCCCTGTGCAATCATGGTGATTTGGGTAAATTGGTTGCGATTTAAGCCCAAAAGATTGGTAATATAATTAGTGACTTCGCCGTCTTTAGCTTCTACTTGATGCTCGTTTTCAAACAAGGTAGCATCGGCTGTTTGCATCGTGGTGCCGGTTTTATTTTTTTTCAAACGGAGATAGGCAGGATTGCGGCGGAGGGTGTAGGTCTTTTGCCGATAGCTAAAGACCAGCTCGACAAAGCTGGGCGTGTCTAAATCGGCGTATTTACTGCGGAGCATCGACGAGGTACGATTGCTACCGCTGGCTTCGCCATATAGGGCAAAGGTAATGGCATCAAAGATAGTAGTTTTGCCGCTACCGGTATCACCGCAAATTAGATATAGTCCTTTGTCGCCTAAAAGCGAAAAATCGATAGTACATTCTTTGGCATATGGCCCAAAGGCACACATAGTTAGTTTTATTGGCCGCATTGCTCTACCTCCCAGAGATTTTTAATGATACCGGCTAGGTATTGTCGTTGATTTTCGTCCAGCTCGCGATTGTTTTGCTTGAGATATAAATCATTAAAATGCTCCAAAGGCGTTTTTTGCAGCATTTGCTCGCTTTGGCTAAAGGAGGCTTCGTTAGTAGAGGTGCGCTTGTTGGCATAGGATAATTCTAAGATATGCGGATAGATAGTACGCAATTTTGCCAAAGCATTGATGATATCGTCCTCATCGGTGAGGACAATTTTCAGATAGTCGTCAGTGTTGGTATTTTGATAATTGCTCAAAGCGGTCAACTCAGCGTAGGTGCCCCTGATTTCGCGCATTTCATGCAAGGCTTTTAAAGGGATAGTACGGATATCCATTTGTCCTTTTTCCTTTAATTCGACGATGGTGACGGATTTTTCTTGTTTTATTTCGGCTAAGGAATATTTTAACGGACTACCACAATAGCGAATATGCTCGTATTTTAATTTTTGCGGAGCGTGAATATGACCTAAAGCGACATAATCAAAGTCCGAGAAAATTTCGATGCCGATATTATCTGCGCCACCGACAGAGGATTCCTCGGCGGTCGACTGGGCACCGGTGATGAATTGATGTGCTAATAGGATATTGCGCTCGGTAGAGTCGATATTTAAACTCGCCAATGCGGCTTGGACAGCATCGTGGTGGGTTTTGATGTCGAGATTAGGAAAAAATTCTTTAGCGGTAGAGGCTTTTAAAAAGGGGAGCAGGTGGATATGAAGCGCACCATATTCGTCATGGAGGGTAATGCTTTTTAGCGTACCATTAAAGCTCGGTGCGAGATACAATCCGCATTTTTCTACTAAACGATAAGCAAAGGACATTTTTTTCGGCGAATCATGGTTGCCACTGATGACAAAGACCGGTAGTTGCTGTACGGCTAGAGCAGTGATAAATTCGTCAAAAAGACTGACCGCTTCGGCTAAAGGCGAAGTTTTGTCATAAATATCGCCGCAAATGAGGACAGCGTCCACTTTTTCGATGCGGATAATTTCCAATATTTCGCTCAGGATATATTGCTGGTCTTCTAAAAGCGGAAAACCATTGAGACTACGACCTAGATGTAAATCGGCTAAGTGGATAAATTTCATAATTGCTCACCCTTTGTGCTAAAGTATATTTTAATGATAAATTCACGAAAAATTGTATATTTTATTATACCACAATCTCAGGAAAATTACGAGATTTCTGCGAAAGAAAAAACGGTTCCTTAGGAACCGTTTTGCTTGATACTCCAAATATCAATCAGCACTGCACTTTGGTCGTCAGTGGTTTCTGTATTTTCGTTAATGATTTGGCGGACGGCTTCTGTAGTGGAGAGGGGGAGGTTAGACAAAATTTCCTGCCAGTTTAGCGGGGATTCGGCTAAGCCATCGCTTAATAATAACAAGCGGTCATCGGCTTTTAGATGAATTATCTGCTTGGTAGGCTGCCAATTAGCTAAAATGCCCAAGGGCGGTGATTGGGCGGATATTTTTTGGATAGTTTGATCGCGCACGAGATATGTGCTACTGGCGGCTGCTTTGTAAAGCTCGGCAGAAAGGGTGATGGTATCAATAATCAGCAAATCTAAGGTAATAAAGCTGTCGTTGGGATCAGACAAAAGCAGGTGATTATTAATTAAATGCAAAGCATCATCGATCGCCATAGAGCTTTTCAGCATTTCCTGGAGTAATTGGGCGGCGTAACTGCTTTGACGATAGGCGCTTTCTCCGACACCCATGCCATCGAGCAAAAATACGCATTCGGTGTGGGAATCGATTTTAAAGTAACGCCAGAGATCACCACAGAGCTTTTCGCCTTGGGCTAGGCGTTGAGCGGCATGGACGGCTAAAAAGTATCTTTCGGCAGGAGTGAAAAACATACGGCAGTAATTATCGGCTTGCCAGTTACATTCACGCCGTAAAAGGACATATGTCCGGCAGAAAAATGTTTCTAGGAGCTCGGACAGCTTTTTTTCACAATCAGGGATACATTCCTTGAGAGCGATTTCCAGCTGTAAATTATCGCCGGAAAAGAGCAAGTGAGCATATTGCACAGGGATATTTTCATTTTGCAAAAATTGGAGCAGGTTATGCTCTGTTAAATTAGTGGGAGGTTGATAGGACATTTGACGCAGGGCTTTGCTGATGAGAGTGAGCTCCTTGGTACAGAGCTGTTGTAATTGGGCGATAGAAAGCTGATGATTACTGCTTTGGGCATCTAGCATGATTTGGGTGGTGATAGCGGCATTTAAAGCCTCGCTTTGGAGGCAGGCAGAGGTAAATTCAGCCGGCAGGAGCATATTTTGAGTGCCATAGGTAATGCCGTCGTGGTAGGCTTGGGTGATGTATTTTTGGGTAAAAGTAGAGTCCTTTTGCCAGCAAGTGCTCTTTTGGGAGCAATTATGGCAGATACGCAGATATACTTGGGTGCAGCAATCAAAAGAATCATTCGGGGATTCTAATGAAGCCGGGGGCTTATAATGGGTGAGCGCGCTTAGGGCTTGGGCGAGCTTGGTATAGTTGGAATTGGCAGTAGACGCGTGATAGCCGGATAGTGGTGTATGCTGCCCGGACGGCAGGAGAAAAAAGATACCACCGGCGAGAAAATCCTCGCTACCGATAGCCATTAAGCCACTCCAATCAGTTACCAGCCAGCCTAAAAGCACACTGCTGAAAGTATACATCGCCCAGATTGACAATTTGCCATAGCTTGTCCATGTGGCGCAGGCTAAAGCACAAATACCGAAATAGCCTATCCAGACGGGAGAATTGGCACCTACGATAGTCCCAATCAAGCCTAAAAGCAAGCCACAAATGACCGCCAAGCTAAGCGAGCCATAGTAAGCTGTAGCCAGGATACAGAGGGCGAAAATGAGATGGGCGATATTTATCAAGCCCACAGTAGCTCCGCCGGTACAGATGATGAGGACTAAAACGAGCCAGACAGGATAAATTAATTCATTTTGCGGTAAAAATGTAGCGGATTTTTGCCAATTAGTTATTTTTTCCGAGCAGATGAGCAGGCAGTAATAGCTGCTTAACGCGATAATTGCGGTCGGTATACTCCGACTATAGCCATCTTGTAGCCATAAATAGCGGATTAATTCCGCTATAAAGCACAGCAATCCTAAGACCAGACTTTGCTTTAGCTTGCTTTGGAGCTGGGTAAAATGCAAAAACAGCTTAAATGCCCCGAGGATAACTAAGCCAAAAAGCATCGCAGAGCCAGACGGCTGTAAAAGTATAAACGCCGACAAGCTACCCATTAGCCCCAAAGCTAATTCACGCGTCGTCAGATTGAGCAAAAAAGCACTGTAGGCGATAAATAGCGGTATAGTATCGTGAAAAGCAACCGTACTGAAAAATCCGCCTATCAGCCATAGCAGGCGCTCTTTGCGCACAAGATAGCTTTCTAAAAAATAGGGCAAATTTTTATTTTGCAGGATTTTAATTCCCATAGGCTCACCTCTTTGATAAATTTCCTTTTTATTGTAAACTTTTCAGACTTAAAAATATGTCGTAATGAGCAACTAAACTAAACTTTTTTTCGCCATTTTAGGCTATGGCAAGGAATTGGTAATATTGGTGCTAATAATTAGGCGCACGCTATGAAACCAAACAGCATAGATTAACATAGGAAAAAAGGTGGTGAGCAATTTGCAGGATCTCGGTATTTATCCCGGAGCTTTGAGTGCTAGAGAGTATCAAAAATTATATTATCGTAAAGACCCTCTGCCCGGGCTTGATCATTTGCCACAGTATGCTGATTTGGGGCAGATACCGTTAGTAATTCGGCATCAGCATAGGCTACCGGTGTGTACCGGAGAGGCAGGGGCAAATTTGCGAGCGATATTGCACTATCAGCAATATGGGCAGATCCTCAATTTTTCAGGCATGTTTATTTACAAGATGAATAGGCTTTACTATGACGGTTTAAAAGCCAAAACTATCGGTAGCACCCTAAAAGCTACGATGCTGACCCTAAAAATGCGCGGAG
>CAYTOM010000073.1:0-5776 GCA_964439335.1 uncultured Peptococcaceae bacterium
CTTCTGAAAAAGTAATTTATAGGCGTAGATGATAATGATGCCGGCATTGAGCAAAGAAATCAGACATTCCAAAAAAACCAAGAAATGAAACCAGCTGCCGTAGGGGACTAAATCGCCATAGCCCAGGGAAAAATAGGTCACAAAGCTGAAGTAAAAGGCATTTTGGTAGTTGAGGAGGATAGGCTGATTGGTGATAGAGGAGCGTAGACCTTGGGTGTAGCTGCTTAAAGCATCTATCCATAAATAATAAAGGGTGAAAAAGCAAACTATAGCTGTAATCATAATCGTCGCAAATAATAAGCAGCCAAATAATTTGCTGCTTTCGCTTAATGGGCGAGCAGAAAAACTTTTTAGCATAATCCACATGAGTTTGTACCATTGGGGGAGGAGCGAAAGTGAGGAAAAAATGATGAGAAAATAGATATAGTGGTGGTAGAGTTTAAAAATTTCCGCATTTATGCTGTGGCAGAGGAGAAAGACACTAAGCCAGCCTGATAAAAAGGGAAAAATAAAGAGCAATATTTGATAGATAAATCCTTTGTGCCAGTAGGCGGAAAAAAACGAGCGATAGAGGATCAGGCTTAAACAAAGGAAATCCAGGATAAAGAGATATTTCACAGTTTACCAACCTCCTAGGGAAATAGAGCGAGGATTTGGCAGATATAAAGCAGTTTTGGGCAAAAAATGAGAAATGTGAAAAATAATTCTGTTGTTTTTAGGCTAAAGATGCTATAATAAAATGATACGGTGGTGAGAAAAATGGCAGATGAGCAAATGAGTATAGATAGTGCTTTAGATAATGAGGAACGAAATTTTGGGGTTTACATATTACGCTGTGCCGATGGGAGCTTATATACCGGCTACAGCAGCGATGTGGATAGACGCTTGCGCGTGCATAATAGTGGGCAAGGGGCGAAGTATACGAAAAGCCGCCTGCCGGTGGAAATGGTTTATCGCGAGGAAAATTTGACAAAATCCGAAGCGTTAAAGCGAGAATATGCGATAAAAAAGTTGTCGCATAAGCAAAAGGAAGAATTAATAGCGAAAAGTAACAAATAAAATATCAATTACAGGGTTAAAGGGTGAAAACGATGCAAAAATTAATTATTATTGACGGTAATAGTTTGGCGAATAGGGCGTTTTACGGAGTGCCATTATTGACTAATTCCAATGGCGTGTATACTAATGCGGTATATGGCTTTATTAATATGATGCTGGGCTTTTTTAAAAAGCAAGAGCCTGATTATGTAGCGGTGGCTTTTGATGTGAGCAAAAAGGTCTTTCGCCATGAGAAATATGCGGATTATAAAGGTACTCGCAAAGGTATGCCGGAGGAATTGGCACAGCAGATGCCTATTTTAAAGGAAGTTTTACGAGCGATGAATATCGCTATTTTAGAAAAGCCGGGCTATGAGGCTGATGATATCATCGGTACAGTGGTTAAAAATGCCGAAAAAATGGGGATAGAGAGCGTCATTTTGACCGGAGATAAAGACTCTTTACAGCTAATCAGTGAGCAGACGAGCGTGTATTTGACGAAAAAGGGTATCAGCCAGACGGTGAAAATGGATATAGAGGCTTTGCGGGAGGAGTATAATTTAGCTCCGGCACAAATTTGCGATTTAAAAGGCTTGATGGGCGATAGCTCGGATAATATACCCGGCATTGCCGGAGTGGGTGAAAAAACTGCTCTCAAGTTGTTGGCTGAGTATCACGATATTGAAAATTTATATAAAAACAAGGAAAATTTGAGTGGCAAATTGGGCGAAAAAATTCGTGCAGGAGAGCAGGACGCTATTTTGAGCAAGGAATTAGCGACGATTTTGTGCGAGGTACCAATCGAGATAGATTGGGAAATGATTAAAGTAAAAGAGGCTGATAATGAGGCATTGATTGCTTTATATAAAGAATTAGAGCTCAATAATCTTTTGAAAAATTTATTGGCTGAATCAAATGTGGTAAAAGCAGAGATTACAGGCGAATATTTAAATGATATCGCGGAATTAACCGATATTTTGAGTCAAAAAGAGATTTATAATTTAGGGATTGCTTTTTTAGCAAAGACCAAGGAGCATGATAGTCTGGTAGGGCTTTATTTAGAGGATAAAGCCTACGCTGTAAAAGGGGAAATCGATGAGCAAATGATCGAGGTTTTGGCACCGTATTTGGAAAGTGACACCGTAGTGGTTTTCTGCGATGATGCCAAAGGATTGTTTGATATTTGCTACAAATATGGTATTGAAGTGCAAAGTTTATCCTATGACGGAGAATTAGCCGGATATTTGCTGGAGCCGGAAAGGGAGCATACAGTGATAAAGCAGGCTGATGATTATTTGCAGAGGGTACTGGACGAAAAAAGCGAGGGTTATATTTTCAGTTTGATGCAGGCTTTGGCGGATTTGAGCAAGATAGTACCGCAAATGCTGGAGGAAAAGGAGCTGGCAGAGCTTTACTATCATTTGGAGCTACCATTAGCCAAAGTTTTGGTGCAGATGGAGCATAATGGGGTCAAGATAGACCGCGAATATTTAAATGAGTTGAATACCGAGTTGGCAGAGCGGATAGATGCGATTACCGCGCGGATTTATGAGCTGGCAGGGGAGGAGTTTAATTTAAACTCGCCTAAGCAGCTGGGAGTGGTGCTTTTTGAAAAAATGGGGATGCCGGTCATTAAAAAGACCAAAACCGGATATTCGACTTCGGCAGAGGTTTTGGAGCAGCTTAAAAATTATGAAATAGTTGAGGAAATTTTGGCGTATAGACAGCTGGCTAAGCTCAAATCGACCTATGTCGAGGGACTTTTAGCATTAGCAGATGAGAGAGATATCATTCATACTTCGTTTAATCAAACTATTACGGCGACCGGTAGATTATCCAGTACGGAGCCTAATTTGCAAAATATCCCGGTGAAAACCGAGGAGGGGCGCCGTATCAGAGAGGCATTTGTAGCCAAGAAAAAGGGCAATCTGCTTTTAGCGTGCGATTATTCGCAGATAGAGCTGAGAGTGCTGGCGCATATGTCTCAGGACGAGGTGCTGATGAATAGCTTTTTAAATGAAGAGGATATCCATGCTCGCACAGCCTCAGAGGTCTTTGGAGTCGCGATGGATGATGTGACCAAAGAGCAGCGCCGTAATGCGAAAGCGGTCAATTTTGGCATTATTTACGGGCAAAGTGATTTTGGCTTGGCAAATGAGCTGGGTATCAGCCGCAAGGAAGCGAAAGAATATATCGATAATTATTTTGCCAGATATCATACGGTCAAAGCATGGATCGAGCAAACAATTGCTCGGACGAGAGAAACGGGCTATGTGACTACTTTGGCAAAACGATTGCGCTATATCAAGGATATTAACAGCAAAAACTTTAATTTGCGTAGTTTTGCGGAGAGGACAGCGGTCAATACTCCTATCCAGGGTACCGCTGCCGATATTATCAAAATAGCGATGTTAGATATTGACCAAAAAATGCGCGAGCAAAAATTGAGTAGCCAGATGATTTTGCAGATTCACGACGAATTGGTATTCGAGGTCGCACCCCATGAGGCGCAGGTAGTGATTCAGTTGGTAAAAGAGGCGATGGAAAGCGCCGTCAAATTATCGGTGCCTTTAAAAGTCGATGTGAAAGTGGGCTTTAATTTAGCAAAAATGGATAAGGCGTAAGTACGAGAAAAAATTGAAGCAAAGGGGTAATAATTATGCCGGAATTACCGGAAGTCGAAACAGTTTGTCGCTCATTAAGCCCATTTTTGGCAGGAAAAACGGTGGTGGAATGTGAGGTCAAAGCAGAAAAATTGATTAAATCGTCATCGGCGCAGGAGTTTAGCGAGCAAATTAAAGGGCGTATTTTTCAAGCAATCAAAAGGCGCGGTAAATATATTTTGCTGGAATTGGATAATGGCGAGACTTTGGTCGTGCATTTGCGTATGACCGGCAAGCTCTTGATTTGTGCGAAAGATGAGCCACTAGGCAAGCATAGCCATATTCGCTTTATTTTAGATGATGACAAAATGGAATTGCGCTATGATGATACGCGTAAATTTGGGATACTTTATTTAGGTGATGAGCAAAGATTAGCTCAATTGCAGGGATTGGCGACTTTAGGCTATGAGCCTTTAAGCGCGGAATTTACGCCTGAGGCATTAGCCCAAATGATGTGCGGTTGCTCGAAAAAAATCAAGGCATTTTTGCTCGACCAGACGAAAATTGCCGGTATCGGCAATATTTACGCTGATGAGATACTTTTTCAGGCGAAAATCCACCCGGAAAGTGTGACTAAAAATATAACCGAGGAAGAAGTTATCAAAAATTTGCATTTTGCAATTCAGGATAGGTTGAGTTTAGGCATCAAATATGGCGGTAGCTCGATCAAAGATTATGTAAATTCTTTTGGCGAGGCGGGGAGCTTTCAGACAATGCACAAAGTTTATGGTAAATATGGTGAAAAGTGCGGGGATTGTGGGAGTGTGTTAGAAAAAATTCAATCTGCCGGCAGGACGAGTACCTATTGCCCAAAATGCCAAATTAAGTATTAAAAACCATTTGAGTAGGCTTTGCATATAGTAATAATATCTATATGCGGAGGTGAAAAAATGCTGATTATTTTTTTGATAGTGATTGCCGTTAGTTTGGATTGCTGGGGGACGGGATTGGCATATGGATTGCAGGATATAGTGATAAAAAAGCCTGCGATAGCGCTGATTGCTGTGACTTCCGGCGTGATGTTTGCGATAGCGATGGCGATTGGCAAATTGATAGGTGGCTTGGTTGCCGCCGAGATGGTCAATGCTGCCGGAGCGATTATCGTGATGCTTTTAGGTGTCTATTCGTTAATGCGTAATAGTGTGGTAGTTATTAAGCATGAAAAGATGCTTTTAGACATTTCTATCGGGCGTATCGGCATTATGATTAAAATTTTGCATGATGCGGCGGAGGCAGATTTAGACCGCTCCGGGGTGATAAGTAATAAGGAAGCCTTTTACTTGGCACTGTCGTTATCATTTGATGCTTTTGCGGTCGGAGTAGGCGCTGCTTTAATGGAATTGGACTGGGTGTTAAGCTCGCTTGCGGTAGGTATAGGCGCTGCGTGCTCCCTATTGTTGGGGATATATTTAGGCAGCAAAATGGGTGGGCGCATTGGCTATGATAAATTGCGTGTCCTACCGGGACTGCTTTTAATCGGAGTAGGTATTTTTCGTTTATTTCAAGGATAATTATTTTCGGGGCAATCATGCCCTTGCCAGTGAGGAAAAGAGTGAAATAATGAAAAAAGTGATTGGCTTGACCGGCGGCATTGCCGCCGGTAAGAGTACGGTGAGTCCATATTTAAAGAGCTTAGGCTATGCGGTAATTGATGCGGATGTGATCTCGCGTGAAATTTCGGCTAAAGGCACAGCAGGATTGGCGAAAATAATCGCGCATTTTGGCGAGGAATATTTAAACTACAATGGTGAGCTGGATAGAAAAAAGCTGGGTGGCTTGGTTTTTAGCGATGAGCAAAAATTAGCCCAGTTAGAGGCTATCACAATGCCACTGATAAATCAGGAAATCGATCGACAGGTGAGCAGTAGTACAGGCGAGATAGTATTTGTCGATGGGGCGACGATTATCGAAAATAATTTGCAGGATAAATTTAGCGAGCTATGGTTAGTAGGCGTAGATGATGAGACACAAATCAATAGATTGTGCGCGAGAGATAATTTTTCCGTAGAGGAGGCTGAAAAACGCATAAAAAGCCAGATGCCTCTAGCGGAGAAACGCAAATTTGCCGATGTCTA
>CAYTOM010000074.1:0-5719 GCA_964439335.1 uncultured Peptococcaceae bacterium
AAAAGTACTGCGTTTTCTTTTGATTGCCTTTACCCTGTTTGCTTTAGCTATTAATACTTTTTGGTATATGCCTGTCCAGCAGCATCGTGCTATTTTCTTAGCATCAGTTTTATTTTTAGTTTACCTTTTATATCCGGCTACCCAAGCCATGGACAAGCACAATAATAAAATCCCGATTTACGATTTGATTTTAGCAGTTGTCAGTGCCGCTAGTTTTATGTATATGTTCTTAAACTTTGAAACTATCGTCAGTCGTGCCGGCAACTACCAAACTATCGATATCATCATCGCCGCTATTGCTATTTTATTATTGCTAGAGGCTTGCCGTCGTGTAGTAGGTATCCCGATTTTAGTCGTCGTATTATGCTTTATTGCTTACGCATATTTCGGCAAATACTTGCCGGGCTATTTCTCCCATCGTGGATTTACCGCTCAGCGTATCATTACCCATCTCTACTATACCACAGAGGGTGTCATCGGTACACCGCTGGGCGTCTGCTCAACATTTATCTTCCTATTTATTTTGTTTGGCTCATTCTTAGAAAAAACCGGTATCGGTCAATTCTTTATCGATGTCGCTAACTCTATCGCCGGTCGTGCTACCGGTGGTCCGGCTAAAGTAGCCGTCATCGCCAGTGCATTACAAGGTACTATCAGCGGTTCCTCTGTTGCTAATACCGTTAGCTCCGGTAGTTTCACCATTCCGATGATGCGCAAAATGGGCTATCGTCCTGAATTTGCCGCTGCGGTCGAAGCTGCTGCTTCCACCGGTGGACAAATCATGCCGCCGGTCATGGGTGCTGCTGCCTTTCTAATGGCAGAAATGACCAATATCCCCTATTCTACGATTATTATCGCAGCGATTGTCCCGGCAATATTATACTTTACCGGTATCATGCTGATGGTTCACTTTGAAGCGAAAAAATTACATTTGCAAGGCTTACCGCCCGAAGAAATTCCCCATTTCGGCAAATTGATGCTCGCTAAATGGTATCTCTTGTTACCATTAGTAGTCTTAGTTGGCATGATGATGAACGGTGCTACTGCATCGAAATCAGCTTTATATGCTATCGTGCTATCCGTCATTGTCAGTATGTTCCGCGCTGATACCCGTATGAATTTAAATGACATTTTGACCGCCTTAGAAAACGGTGCTCGTAATATCATCAGCGTAGCAGTCGCTTGTGCTGTTGCCGGTATCATCGTCGGTATCGTTACCTTGACCGGTTTAGGCTTAAAATTAGCTACCGGACTTTTGGCAATGTCTCATGGTCATGTCTTGTTAGCCTTATTCTTCACCATGATTGCTTCCATTATCTTGGGCATGGGTGTCCCGACTACTGCTAACTATGTCATCATGGCGACTATTACCGCCCCAATCGTTATCAAGCTCGGTATTCCGCTTTTGCCTGCGCATATGTTTGTATTCTACTTTGGTATCGTAGCCGACATTACGCCTCCGGTTGCATTGGCAGCCTATGCAGGCTCAGCAATCGCCCATAGTAATCCGTTGAGGACAGGTGTCACCGCGACAAAGTTGGCTATTGCGGCGTTCATTATCCCGTATATCTTTGCTTTAAATCCTTCGATGCTCATCATCGATACACCTATCTTAGATGTCATCACCGTTACCGCTACTTCCTTGATTGGTATGTTTGGCATAGCAATCGGTATGGAGGGCTACTGCATCACACATTTACCATGGCTTGACCGTATTTTGGCTATCATCGGCGGTTTGACCTTGATAGTCCCGGGGCTAGTCACTGACTTGATTGGCTTCTGCTTAATCGGTATCGTAATGGCATTACAATATGTCCACAAAAAACATTACGATAAAACCGGTATGCTCCACAAACGCACCAGACATGCGGCAAACGAACCAAAAGAATAATATTTACTAAATAATTTAGAGAACCATTAAAATTAATGGTTCTCTTTTTATGCTTTTATCTATGTTTTTAGGCAGAAAAAAACTCGCCCGAGAAATCTCAAGCGAGTAAAATTTGCATTTTTTATTACATCTGAGCAGCTAAATCGCCATTCAAATCCAATTCACGGACTTTTTCGCCGCGGGATAATTCGAGCACAACAGCATTTTTATCAGTATCGATAACAACACCGAATTTTTTAGCCATGCTTCTCTTGCGGTTGTAGTCAACTTCGATGAATTTATATTTTTCACCGGCATTTTTGTTAGCCAAGTCAACAGCACCCATTTTGTCCAAGCTACCATTGTAATCCTGGCTCCAGAAGCCCATCAATACAGGTTTTTCAGACTCAACGACATTTTTGCGGAAGTCTTCCATTTCCTCGATATATCTTTCAGCTACAGTAGCAGCGGTAGCACCGTCACCTACAGCGGTAGCAACCTGACGCAAATATTTGTCGCGAATATCGCCTGCAGCAAATACACCGGGTACGGAGGTTTCCATGGATTCATTGGTCAATACATAACCGCGTTTGTCTAACTGGACAGCATCGCCCAAGAATTTGGTGCCCGGTACCATACCTACGAAGAAGAAGATACCATTGCAGGGGAAATCGGTCAATTCGCCGGTTTTCATATTTTTCAAAACAACGCTGGTAACCTCGTCCTCACCTTTGATTTCGTTGACAACGGAGTTCCAAACAAAGTTCATTTTCGGATGAGCAAATGCTTTTTCAGCAGCTTGTTTGTTGCAGTCCAAAATACCCTCGTCATGAAGAACGATAACAGTGATTTTAGATGCAAATTTAGCGATATACATACCTTCCTCAATAGCCTGGTCGCCGGAACCGACAACTACAACCTCTTGATCCTGGAAGAATTCAGCATCGCAGGTAGCACAGTAAGCAACACCCTGACCGGTCAATTCTTTTTCGCCGGGGATGCCCAATTTACGGGACTCAGTACCGGTAGCCAAGACAACTGCTTTAGCCTGATATTCATTTTTCTTAGTTTTGATAACTTTGATATCGCCGGTGAAATCTACGGATTTAACTTCCTCACGAGTAAATTTAACACCAAAAGCCTCAGCGTGCTCTTTCATATTGCCGGTTAAAACCGGACCGGTGGAATCGTTGTAACCGGGATAGTTTACGATTTCACGAGTGGTGTAAGCACGACCGCCGACGGTGCCTTTCTCAATAATCAAAACATTCATTTTAGCACGACCGCCATAAATACCGGCTGCCAAACCGGCAGGACCGCCGCCAATAATCACTAAATCATAAATCTCTGACATATTTCATTCCTCCAAATAATTATAGTATATTAAAAATAATTTTAACTCTTATCTTATTATAACACAATTTATTTATTTGACCAGTGTTTTTTTTCACAAATACTAAATTTATTCTTTAATACATATGCGAGAATTTTTTATTGTATAATACAAAAATATATATTGTATAATTATTGCTGTTGATTAGAGATGGCTGGTTAGTTTTTGCTAACTTTATACTCAAAAAAAGTGCATACAAAATTGTATGCACCCAGAATGCAGATAAATCGCTTAGCCAATGATCTCGGCAATTTTCTCACGATATTCCTCTTCTTCTTTTTCACCAGCCATTTTGCCTTTATATTCGCCTTCGCTGAAGAACAAAACTTGCGGTACACCTTTCAAAGAAAATCTCTGGAATAAAGCAGGTTGCTCCTCGACATCAACGGTATAAAAACCAAATTTGCCGGCGTATTGAGGATCAGCAGCGATCTCTTCGAGAGTCGGTTTTACAGCCTGGCAAACATGGCAGGTCTTTCTGCTGAAAATAACTAAGCAGTTTTCTTCGTTATCATAGATAATTTCCTCAAACATATTGGAATCTAATTTTTGCATCACAATTCACCCCTTTTCACTTGATATATACTTGTGTATAATCACTAAGTCTTAGTTAATAATATAGCACAAATCTCTAAATTTGTAAAGAGAATTTTTCACTATATAAGCAATTTTGCATATTTTTTTATTGGATAACACATTAAATTAAATAATCTTTTCTTATTCTTTTTCTTTCTTTTTCTGCTTATTTTTTCAGCAAATATGATATAATTTAATTAAACTTACTTTTAAAATCAAACTCACTTTGGGAGGTTATCCTATGCGTTTTATTTCATGGAATACCAACGGACTCCGCGCCTGCCTGGGCAAAGGCTTTTTAGAGTTTTTTCAGTCTATTGATGCCGATTTTTTTGCTGTGCAGGAAACTAAATTGCAGCCTGAGCAGATAAATTTGGAATTACCCGGCTATCGGCAATATTGGCATAGTGCCGAGAAAAAAGGCTATTCCGGTACGGCTGTTTTTACCAAGCATGAACCGCTTAATATTCGCTACGGTATCGGTATTGAGGAGCATGACCACGAAGGCAGGGTCATTACCTTAGAAATGGCTGATTTTTTCTTTGTCACTGTTTATACGCCTAATTCCAAGGAGGAATTGGCGCGTTTGGATTATCGCATGAAATGGGAGGACGATTTCCGCGCATACTTGCTAACCTTAGAAAAGCAAAAGCCGGTTATCCTCTGTGGTGATTTGAATGTCGCCCATCAGGAAATTGATTTGAAAAACCCCAAAACCAATCGCCGCAATGCCGGCTTTACCGACGAGGAGCGTGCTAAATTAACCACGCTTTTAAATTCGGGCTTTGTCGATAGCTATCGCTATTTGCACCCTGATACTACCGGAGTTTATTCCTGGTGGTCATATCGCTTCAAAGCACGCGAAAAAAATGCCGGATGGCGCATTGACTATTTTTTAATCAGTGAAAAATTGACGCCTCGGCTTAAAGGTGCCGAAATATTGACCGATATTTACGGCAGCGACCATTGTCCGGTACTGCTTGAAATGGATATCTAAAAAAGCTGCGCTAATAAGCACAGCTTTCCATTAATTTTTGAAATTCGCTTAACTCGCGATATTGGCAGGCATCTATCCTGCCTAAAGTATACGGGTCATCATACATTTTGACACTATGACCACCGACCGCAAAGCCTAAAGCAAAGCCACATTTTTTAGCTATGGTTAAAACGCGCTCATTATACTCGCCATAAGGGTACGATAGATACACCGTACCGGCTAAAGACTTACGCGAGCGGCGCAAATCCGCCTCAATACTCGCCTCATCAGCTAGGCAAAGCGCACTTTGTCCCCTTTTTAGCGCGTGTAAATTAGCCGTATGGCTACCATAGCTAAAGACATCTTGCATTTTAAGCAAATCATCGTGGCTTAAATACTGCATCAAATTAGGCTGAAACTCCTTTTCACTTTCAGCCAAATAATCGCTTAAAACAAAAAGTACTGCCTTTAATCCTCTTTCCTTTAATATAGGATAGGCATAGGTATAATTGCTCAAAAAACCATCGTCAAAAGTGATAACGACACTTTTTGGATTTAAAAGCCTGTCACCGCGGACAAACTGCGCTAAATCATCTAAACTAATCGTCTGCCAGCCATTATCTTTTAGATAATCCATCTGCGCTATAAATTCCTCGACAGTTAAGGTAATATCATCTTTGGGGCGTTGCCACCTATCCTGCGCCGCTACGAGATGATGATACATTAATATCGGCACCTGAGTGGTGTAGGTAGCATTATCCCCTAAGACATAAAAATTATTGCGACTGTCAAAAGTAAAATCCAGACCGATTTTTTCGCAGAGCTCCTCAATAGTGCATTTTTCCCCCTCTATGGTGGCTACAATTTCACTATGCGCCAAAAAATCCGTAGCATCTACCATTTG
>CAYTOM010000075.1:0-5699 GCA_964439335.1 uncultured Peptococcaceae bacterium
CAAACCGATTTGGTCCATATACGCAGCAAAAACAAACAAAAAGATACATAAAACGGTGTTGTTAGCAGCACCAAAGCCTGCCGTTAAAACTTGGAGAGTGGTTTGATAACCGGATAAGCCTAACGCACAGATACCCATTAAAGACGGCCAGACAAATCCGATCGTAGTCCAGCCCCACAATAAGCCGATAAAGATACCCATGACCTTCATACCGATTGGCTCTAATGAACCCCAGGGCTCCATATACCCGATGCCAAACATTAAAACGATGGTAATCACCGTATGGACATAGTACATTACATTAGTGTTTTTAGTTTTGCTAGTCATAATGTCACTTCCTTAAGATAATAATAGTATTATAGAAAAATTTCTTTGCTTACAGGCGATATTGTCGACCGATATCGCCGTCTCAAGCATAGCAATCATGAGCTCAGTTATATTTATATCATAAACTGAAGTTATTGTGAAGATTGCTTTTTAGTTTATTGGTTGCCTGCTACACCAAAAATGACGCTACCAGTATTATATACATAAAAGCTATACCTCGGACATTGCTTTTTTGATATACCATATAAAAAAATCTGTATTGTAACATGAGAATTTTAAGCATATAATGACCTTTGAGGTGATTATCATGGCGTATCTTTTTTTAGCGGCAGGCATCGTAGCCGAAGTTATCGCATCAGGATTACTAAAAATTACAGATGGCTTTAAGCGTATCATACCAACGATATTTTGCTTGATAGGATACCTCGGAGCATACTATTTAGTCAGTCTGTCACTGCGTGGAATTCCGCTGAATATCGCCTATGCTACCTGGTGCGGCGTAGGGACTATTGCGACAGCATTAATCGGTGTCCTTTATTATAAAGAAAAAATGAGCAAGACGAATATCATTGGTTTAGGCATTATGACCGTGGGCATAGTGATGCTCAATTATTGTTAGAGGTGAGTAGAGTGAAATCATCATATATGTATTTATTGGGAGCGATACTTTTAGCGTTTGTCGGCTCCACGATGCTCAAAGTCTCAGATGGCTTTACAGTCGTTTGGGCTACAGCACTATGCGTGCTGACCTATGCTATTTCATACTACTTTTTCAGCATATCCTTAAAAAAAATACCGTTATTTTTAGGCTATGCTATCTGGTCGGCTATCAGTACCGTCGGCAATTTTATCATCGGTATTTATATTTTCGACGAGCCCTTTAATAGTGCTCAAATCATCGCGATTCTTTTAATCGTCCTAGGCACAGTATTAATCCAAAAGAAAGCTAAAGCATAAAAAATAACCTCTCATTTTTGAATAGGTCCGTTAAAAACGGACAGTAGAAAAAAAGAAACCTCCTATGGTGGAATAAAAACAAATGCCATAGGAGGATTTTTTATGCTTAATTTTAAAATTTTTTCTCTTGACGCAAACTTTTTTACCCCTTAAAATGTCTAAGGCTATGAAAGGAGGAAAAATAGATGAACAAAAAACGGCTGTTTGAAAAATACATCACCGGCAATATCGACAATGCCTACCGTTTTGCTTACACATATACCAAAAATAAATATGATGCCGAAGATGTCTTGAGTGAAAGCATCGTAAAAGCCTTAAATGCCGCAGATAGCCTCCAGTCTCCGGAATATATCAAGCAATGGTTCTACAAAATTATTGCCAATACAGCAATTACTTACTTGAAAAAGAAAAATCGTTTCAGTGAATTTTCAGTCATGGAAAATGAAACCGCTATCGAGGACGATCATTCTGAGCTGAATTTAATGAGTATTTTAGACAAATTAGAAATAAAATACCGCGAAATTGTCGTCTTGCGATTCTTTGAGGATATGACTATTAAAGAAATCGCTCAAGTAACCAATGTCAATGAAAGCACCGTCAAAACGAGGCTTTATCGGGCATTAGAAATTT
Organism: uncultured Peptococcaceae bacterium; assembly: GCA_964439335.1. GTDB lineage: Bacteria > Bacillota > Peptococcia > Peptococcales > Peptococcaceae > QAKL01. Next base: position 1,915 of record CAYTOM010000075.1, read on the forward strand.
TAAAAATAGAAATGGGAGATGAGGTCTTTGAAAGAGTTTGAGCAAGCCAAAAAAGAATATAACCAAATTACTGCTTCGGAAGAATTAAAAAGAAAGGTGGCTAAAACCATGAAGCAAACCAAAAAACACAGATTATTAAAAAATACGGCGATTGCCGCCGCCAGTGTCTTGATTATCTCAATCGGTGCGGTCAATGTTTCGCCAGGCTTGGCATATGCCGTATCTGATGTACCGCTTTTAGGCTCGATTGTCAGAGTAGTGACCCTCGATCGCTATGAATATAAGGATCATGGCTATGAAGCTAATATCGTCACTCCGCAAATTGAGGGCTTATTAGACAAAGAATTAGAGGCGCAATTAAATAACGAATTTAAAGAAAACGCTGCTTTTATCATTGCCGCCTATGAGAAAGATGTCAAAGAATTAAAGGCTGAATTTCCTGACGAGGAAGTGCATATGGCTATCGAATCTAACTACATCGTCAAAACCGATAATGACGATATTTTAGCTATTGATGCTTATCTTTTCGTCGGTAGCGGTTCATCCAGCACTATCCACCATTTTTACACTATCGACAAAAAAACCGGTGAGCTTTTGACATTGAGCGGTTTATTTAAAGATGATGCTGATTATGTAAATGTCATCTCTCAATATATTATTGGCGAAATGAAACGCATCAATGCCGATGAAGACGGTATGTACTGGATAGACGGCGAAGAAGAAGTCTTTGACGGCTTTAAAGTTATCAACCCTGAGCAAAACTTTTATATCAATGACGACGGCGATCTCGTCATTTGCTTTGACAAATACGAAGTAGCTGCCGGTGCCCAAGGCAGTCCGGAATTTGTAATTCCTGAGGATATTATTGCCGAGATATTAAAATAATATTTTAATATATTTCACTAAAAATCACACACCAAAAACCTCAGTAATTCCTTACGGAGGTTTTTGCTTACTCTATTTTCGCACAAATCACCATCAATATCCCGTCGGTAACGGTGATTTCGACAGTTTTGTCAGCTAGCAATTCGTTGCTGATACCGATAGGAAAAATATTGGTCAAAGTATAATTAGTCACAGGATATTTGACCATCTTTATATATACTCCTTTAGCTGTATCCTTTAGCGAGAATACCTACAAAGCATGATTGGGGCGTGCTTTGAGACTGATAGTAGCATTTTTAAAAATATAAATCTCCTGCTTATCCGCAAAAATAGTGACCATTGCGCCCATATCCGCCGCCCAATGCGCGGCTTGTAAATTGGCATATAAATGGTCTAATCTCCCACCCAAAGCACAATATAAATATATCTCCTCATAGCCTCGCGCTAAAGCTAAGCGTAACGCAGCCAAGGTATCAGTGTCATCTTTCTCCCGAGATAGCTTGATTATCTCTATACCCTCCGGCAAACTGACCGCACACGAATCAAAATCGCCTAGCAATAAATGGGGCGTGACCTGCGATTTTAGCGCATATTCATAGCCTTTATCGCAAGCGATGATAAAATTTGCTTGCGCAATATCAGCCAGTGGGCTATACTCACCGCCGGAAATTATCGCACAAATATTCGGCATTTTGTCCGCCTCCTTTTTTCATAGCATCTGAAGTTGCTTAATTATAGCACAATTTATCTTTCTATGCAAGCTATGCCAGATACACTAAAAATAGGATAGCTGTAAAAAGCTATCCTATTAGCCTATCTATAGTAAATCAATCTGCCACATTTGCGTAGCGATAGAGAAAAGAGACAATTTGTCCGCGAGTGCAGTCGGCATTTGGAGCAAATGCCGTCTCACTAATGCCACCGGTAATTTTATGCATATAGCACCAGGCGACAGCCTCGTAGTTTTCGGCTGTAACATCACTAAAGGGCAATCTAAACATCCACGCACAGCAAACTCCACCGCCTTGCGATTTTTCATAGCGATAGATAAAATTCACCGCTTGCGCTCTGGTGCAGGTCATATCCGGGCTAAAGGTCGTCGCACTAGTCCCGACTGTAATCCCATTTTCCACCGCCCACAGCATTGCTTGGAAGTAATAATCATTCTCGCTCACATCAGTAAAGGGATTAATACTCGTCGTAACTTCCGGAGCTCCGGCTGCTCGCCAGAGAAATGAAACTATCTGCGCTCTAGTGCAAGCCATATCCGGAGCAAATAAATTATTCCCGATACCGGCGGTAATATTATTTGCTACTGCCCAGCTGACAGCATCAGCATAATAAGCCTCTGCCAACACATCGCTAAAGATCTTTTTGCCAGGCTCATTATTACTGATAGGCGCCTTGTCATTTTGCGTTTTAAAGGTCACTTTAATCTCTACTGCGCTATCAGGCTGCACATAGGAGTAAGTGCCGTCACCATTATCCGTCACAGAAATCTGCTGACCATTACTATCCGTAACTATCACTGTATCGACACTATAGCCGTCTTTCGGAGTAGGGGTAATCACGACCATATCGCCTGGGTATGGGTTAGTGGGAGAAATGGCTATCTTGCCATCAGCGGTGTCGCTGATTACATTAGTATAGCTCGGTGGAGTATACGACCCGGAACTACCATTTGCGACATTGACGACAATACTCGCATTTGCTCCGGTAGCATAATACGCTGTAACCACTGTGCTACCTGATTTAACCGCACTGACTACTCCATTTTGGTCTACGGAAGCAATGCTCGGATCCGCAGAGGTAAAGCGTGCTTTGCCGGCGACATCTCCCCAGGGAGCAACTACTACATTTAAAGTCGCTTGACTGCCTTTGGTTAAATCCAATTTACTGCTACCGTCATTAATATCCGCAATGATTGGTTTACCCGGAGCCAAAGTCGTATAAGCACAGCTGATTTGCTTATCGCCGTCCATCGCGCGAATCATTAGTTGCATTACACCTAAAGCGGAAAAATCATCTGCCAGAGGCTTAAACGGTATTTCTAAATCAGCACTCTCTCCGGAGGCTAATGCCGGAATAGCGACTGTAGCGTAGATATTGGTAGCTTTGGTGCCCTGCGCGACACATATTTGCGCGGTATAAGCCGATGAGGCTTGATTGCCGATATTCACCGCCGTCGCTTTAAAGCTGCATGTTTCTCCGTCCCACTGGGCGATAGGCTCCTTAAAGATGACATTACTACGACAGGGAGCAGGCACTGTCACACTAGACGGATTAACAATAGTGACATCGGATTCATTGACTGTTACTTTGATCTCGGTATCAGCTAAATCCGCAGGTATCGTCCAGGGGATTTGCAACTCATAGCTCTCGGCACAATCCAGCTCTACATTAATCGTATCCTCATAAATGAGCTGCTCGCTATTATTTTTAATTTCAACTACCTTGACATCAAAAGCCTCGGTGCTCAGCAAGCCGTTATTAATCACGGTAAAATCAATATGCCCACTGCTACCGCCGACCAGATAGCCTGGTAAATCGACATCGTTATTTAAAATAGCGACCGAACCTTTCGGGACAAATTCGATTTCGATTAACTGATTTGCGCCCTGGCGAGTGCTGCCGGTATTATCAATCCACTGACTGTAGTGATTGGACACCAGTGAAACTTGATTGTCCGCGGTCATAAAGAGGTCAAATTCGTCAATGACCTTGCCATAATCAGTAATTTTGACCGCTTTGCCAAAGCCCCATTTTTCCTCGATATCATCTTGGAGCATATCACGCTGATAGCGCACTCCATATAGCTCCATGATCAAATCCTCTGTATCCTCGGTAGCAAAATCAGTGTAAAAAATGTAAATGTCGTCACCATTAGTCACTAATTTATA
>CAYTOM010000076.1:0-4809 GCA_964439335.1 uncultured Peptococcaceae bacterium
CGTTTTATACGATTTTGTCGTTATGGGTCGGGGCGTTGATTTTAGCGGCGATTGTCAAGGTCAATATTTCCAATCCGAAATTCCAAGATTTCGCCCTTTATCAGCAGTATTTCGGGCGCAGTATCACTTTTTCGATTTTGGGTATTTGTCAGGCGTTGGTAGTGTCGTTAGGTGATATTTTCATCTTGCATATCCAGTGCTTGTCGCCGTTTAAATTTGTCTTGATTTGTGTGGCGTGTAGCTATACTTTCTGCAAGATAGTCTATACTTTAACGATTGCTTTAGACGATGTCGGCAAAGCAATCGCAGTGATATTGCTGGTTATGCAGGTCGCCGGTAGCGGTGGTACTTTCCCCAGCGAGGTCATGCCGAAATTTTTCCAAGCAATCAATGCCGTTTTGCCGTTTAAATTTGGCTTGGCGGCGACCAGAGAGTGTATCGCCGGATTTTACGGTGATGTGTACTGGAAAAATTTCTTGCTGGAGCTTTTGTATGTGCCGCCATGCATCGTGATTGGCTTAGCTACCTGGAAAAAGGTTTACAAGGCGAAAAATTATTTCAGACGCAAGATAGAGGAAACCGGTATCATGTAGCAGGATAGAACGACAGTAAATATTGGTAGTATTTTTGGGAGAAATTTTTGAAAAAATTTCGGAAAAGCTCTTGACAGTGCCGGCTTAAAATGATATAATTCATAAAAATTTAACACACAAAAGCTATGACGAAGATCGTCTGAGCAAAGACAGCGTAGAGAGCCGATGGGTGGTGCAAATCGGTGTGGATTTTCTCAAGACTACTCCCTTCCGAGCCGGATATTTGAACATTTTAGTAGAGTATCCCGAGAATGCTGCGTAAGTGCATAGAAACTGTTTGGTTTCGAAGAGGTGGCATACGAGATGTATGCAATTTGAGTGGTACCGCGAGTGCAAATGATATTTACACCCGTCTCAAAGCAAAAAGATGCTTTGGGACGGGTTTTCTTTTTGCAAATTCACAAAAAATTAACGATAAAAAAGGAGTGTTTACAATGATGGACGCAAGCAAGTATGAAGTAGGGTATTTCCCGGTAGGTAAAGAGTATAACAAATGGGTGAACAAAGATCATATCGAAAAGCCACCGGTATGGTGCAGTGTAGATATGCGTGATGGTAACCAGAGCTTGATTATCCCGATGAGCTTAGAGGAAAAGCTGGAATATTATAAATTATTGTTAGAGGTTGGCTTTAAAGAAATCGAGGTCGGTTTTCCGGCTGCCAGTGAAACCGAGTATGAATTTTTGCGTACTTTGATCGATAATAATATGATTCCCGATGATGTCAGTGTCCAGGTCTTGACCCAGTGTCGTGAGCATATCATCAGAAAGACCTTTGATGCTTGCAAAGGTGCGCCGAGTGCGATTATCCATTTTTACAATTCCGTCAGTGTGGCTCAGCGTGAGCAGGTGTTTAAAAAATCCAAAGAAGAGGTCAAGCAAATCGCTGTTGACGGTGCCAAATTGGTTAAACGCTTAGCAAGCGAGTACGAGGGTAATTTCCGCTTTGAATATTCTCCGGAGTCCTTTACCGGAGCAGAGGTAGATTACGCATTAGAGGTCTGCAATGCTGTTTTAGATGTCTTGGAGCCGAGCGAGACTAATAATGTCATCATCAATCTGCCGGTTACAGTTGAAATGAGCTTGCCACATGTCTATGCTTCGCAGGTCGAGTATATGTGCGAGCATTTGAAATATCGTGAATTTGTCACTGTATCGCTTCATCCGCATAATGACCGCGGTACCGGCGTAGCTGATACCGAGCTGGCATTGTTGGCAGGTGCTGACCGTGTCGAGGGTACATTGTTTGGCAATGGCGAGCGTACCGGTAATGTGGATATCATCACTCTGGCGATGAATATGTATTCCCATGGGGTGGATCCGAAATTAGACTTTTCCAATATGCCCTATTTGGTAGAGAAATACGAAAAATGCACCAGAATGCATGTCTATGAGAGAGCACCATATGCCGGAGCGTTGGTCTTTGCAGCATTTTCCGGTAGTCATCAAGATGCTATCGCTAAGGGCATGAAATATAGAAGCAAAAATAAAATGCATCGTTGGAATGTACCCTATATTCCGATCGATCCTACTGATATCGGTCGTACTTATGATGCTGATGTTATCCGTATTAATTCCCAATCCGGCAAAGGCGGTATCGGCTATTTGTTAGAGCAGACCTATGGCTACAGCCTGCCGGCTAAGATGCGCGAGCATTTCAGCTATATGTGCAAGGATATCTCCGACCATGAGCACAAGGAATTAAAAGCCGATGAGGTCTTGAGTATCTTTGAAGAGAAGTATTTGAATATCCCCGGAGAAATTTCCATCACTGATTTTGAATTTATGCGTGAAAACGAAGTCGTAAAAATCAATATTACCTTTATGAAAGACGGCGTGGAAACTGAGATGGAAGCCGAGGGTAATGGTTCTTTGAGTGCGATCAACAGTGCTTTGCAGGAATATACCGGCGAGGAATACACTTTGCAGATCTTTACCCAGCATAGTATGCAGGGGCATGGCTCTGATAGTGTGGCAGCTTCCTATATCGGTTTGGAAAAAGCCGATGGCAAGATGTACTGGGGTGCAGGTACCGATACTGATGTCGTCAAAGCCAGTGCTAATGCACTTTTGAGTGCGTTTTATAATATGATCAAAGGAGAGAAATAATTATGGGTATGACCATGACGCAAAAGATCCTGGCAGCTCATGCCGGATTGGACGAGGTAGTGGCAGGACAGCTGATTAATGCCAAGCTGGACATAGTCTTGGGCAACGATATTACTACTCCTGTCGCCGTCAATGAATTTAAAAAAGCAGGCTTTAATCATGTATTTGATAAAAATAAAGTAGCTATAGTATTGGATCATTTTGTTCCGAATAAAGATATCAAGGCGGCGGAGCAATCTAAAACCTGCCGCGAATTTGCTAAAGCGCACGAGGTCAGCCATTTTTATGATGTGGGCAAAATGGGCATTGAGCATGCTTTATTGCCGGAGCAGGGTGTAGTTACTGCCGGCGACTGCATCATTGGGGCAGATAGCCATACCTGCACCTATGGTGCTTTGGGGGCATTTTCTACCGGTGTCGGCTCTACCGATATGGCAGCAGGCATGGCGACCGGTATGGCTTGGTTTAAAGTACCACCGGCGATTAAATTTAATTTAAGCGGTAAATTGCCCAGCAATTGCAGTGGTAAAGATGTCATTTTGACTATCATCGGCATGATTGGAGTCGATGGAGCATTATACAAAAGTATGGAATTTACCGGCGAGGGTGTCAAAAATCTGTCGATGGACGATCGCCTGTGCATTTGCAATATGGCAATCGAAGCCGGCGCGAAGAACGGCATATTCCCGGTAGATGAAGTAACTATGGCGTATTTGAATGGTCGTAGTGAGCGTGAGCCTATCGTGTATGCGGCGGATAGTGATGCGGAGTACGAAAAGGTCATTGAGATAGATTTATCGGCTATAGTACCGACTGTGGCTTGCCCGCATTTGCCGGAAAATACTCATCCGGCAGCAGAGCTGAGTGACATCAAAATCGACCAAGTGGTAATCGGTAGCTGCACCAATGGCAGATTAGAGGATATGGAAGCAGCTTATCATATATTAAAAGGCAAGCATATCGCCGAGGGAATCAGAGTCATCATTATCCCCGGGACGATGCAGATTTTGCGTGAATGTGTCGAAAGAGGCTGGTATACGGCGTTTATCGATGCCGGGGCAATCGTATCCACACCGACCTGTGGGCCATGCTTGGGCGGATATATGGGTATTTTAGCCGCAGGCGAAAAATGCATTGCTACTACTAATCGTAACTTTGTCGGGCGTATGGGTCATGTGGATAGCGAGGTATATTTGGCATCGCCGCATACTGCCGCCAGCAGTGCCTTGACAGGGTATATCACCGAGTATAAGGAGGCAGAATAATGGAAATTCAAGGAAAGGTTTTTAAATATCAGGACAATGTCGATACTGATGTCATTATCCCTGCACGCTACTTAAATACTTCGGATGCGAAAGAATTGGCTTTGCATTGTATGGAGGATATCGACAAAAATTTTGTCAAGGAAGTCAGCCAAGGCGATATTATCGTCGCCGGTTGGAATTTCGGCTGTGGCTCGTCGCGTGAGCACGCACCACTAGTTATCAAGACCTGTGGTACAGGCTGTGTCATCGCAAAGAGCTTTGCGCGTATTTTTTATCGCAATGCGATCAATATCGGTTTGCCTATTTTAGAATGCGAGGCAGCTGCCAATGAAATCAGTGCGAACGACGAGGTCAAGGTCGATTTTGATAACGGTGTGATTACTGATATTACTACCGGAAAAACCTATCAAGCTCAGGCTTTTCCGCCCTTTATCCAAAATATTATTACTTCCGGCGGATTGTTGGCTTCGTTAAAGGAGAGTGCAAAAGATGAATAAAAATATAGCGGTTATTCGCGGTGACGGTATTGGTCCGGAAATCGTCGAGCAGGCGGTTTTGGTGTTAGATAAAATTGCCGAAATTTACGGGCATAGCTTTAGCTATACCGAGGTCGATATGGGTGGCTGTGCGATCGATAAATGGGGCGATCCATTGCCTAAAGAAATGCTGGAGAAATGCTTAGCATCGGACAGTGTCTTGTTAGGCGCAGTCGGTGGTGATAAATGGAATGATGTCCCCGGCGAGATGCGCCCGGAAAAGGGATTGTTGCGTTTGCGCTCCGGGATGGGGGTGTATAGCAATAATCGTCCGGCGAAAATTTGGCCGCAATTAGCGAGTGCATCG
>CAYTOM010000076.1:4819-5684 GCA_964439335.1 uncultured Peptococcaceae bacterium
TGGACAAAGGCATTGATTTTATCATCGTGCGTGAATTGATTGGCGGTATTTATTTCGGTGAGCATAAAACCGAGGAAGTAAATAATGAGGCTGTAGCGACTGATATTTTGGCTTATAGCGAGAGTGAAATTGAGCGTATTGGGCGGATTGGTTTTGAAACGGCGCAAAAGAGAAATAAAAAGCTCTGCTCTGTGGAAAAAAGCAATGTGCTGGATTCGAGCCGTCTGTGGAAGAAAACCATGCATCGCTTAGCGGCGGAGTATCCTGATGTAGAGCTCTCAGATATGCTCGTGGATAATTGTGCGATGCAAATCGTCAAGGATCCGGCGCAATTTGATGTCATCGTGACAGAAAATATGTTTGGCGATATTTTGTCGGACGAAGCATCGATGATTACCGGCTCTATCGGTATGATACCGTCCTCGAGCCTAGGGGCTACCGCTTGTGGTCTTTATGAGCCTATTCATGGTTCGGCTCCGGATATTGCCGGCAAAGATGTTGCTAATCCAATCGGCACGATTTTGTCGGCGGCTATGATGCTGCGCTTTAGCTTTGATATGCCATCAGAGGCAGATGCAATCGAAAATGCGGTAGCAGCGTATTTAGATGCCGGCTATCGTACGGCTGATATTATGAGCGATGGCATGACCTTGGTCGGCTGCAAAAAATGTGGCGAGATTATCGTAAGCAACTTAAAGTAAAAATAGCTATGTAAAAAGAGCTTGGTAGAAATCTACCAAGCTCTTTTGGTGTGCGTATAATTAGATGCAAGCTAATGATAAGCTAGCAGTAAAGAAAAAACACTTTTTTGTTGGCTTAATTTGTAATATAGGCACTTTAATTAACGTTAATAAAGCAGCAGTTT
>CAYTOM010000077.1:0-5681 GCA_964439335.1 uncultured Peptococcaceae bacterium
AAAGCCGATGAGTTGGTTATCGAAATTGATCCGGGCATGGCTTTTGGTACGGGAAATCATGCGACTACGGCTTTATGTATCAATGTGCTGGAGGATTATGTTAAACCGGACATGGATATAATCGATGTCGGCACCGGTAGTGGTATTTTGGCAGTGCAGGCAGCGTTATTGGGCGCGAAAAAGGTTTTGGCGTTGGATTATGATTCGGTAGCGGTCAAAGCAGCCGGGGAAAATGTAGCGCTAAATCATTTGGAGGATAAAATCACCGTTCGTCATAGCGATTTGTTAAAAGCGGCAGATATAAAGGGCGATATCATCATTGCCAATATTGTCGCAGATATTATTATCAGATTACTACCTGATGTAGCCGGATATTTAAAAGGCGATGAAATTTTCATTTCCTCGGGTATTATCGATACCAGACGCGATGATGTGCTGGAAATGTATCAAAAAATGGGCTTTGAGGTTTTAGAGGTACGCGAGGATAAAGGCTGGGTCGCTATTGTCGGAAAATATCGGGAGCAGGTCTGATGAGGAGATTTTTTGTAGACAAGGAAATGCTACAAAATACCGAGGTTTTGATCGAGGGAGAATTGGAGCATTATTTGAGCGATGTCTTGCGACTGAAAAATGATAGCTTAATCGAACTATCAGATGGCGAAAATGAGCTGTGTGTGGTGCGGTTGTGCGATTTTACGCAAGGCATACGAGGCGAAATTATAGAAAGAAGAGCATTTTCGGCAGGAAATAAAGTGGAAATTTATCTCTATCAGGGTTTACCGAAAGGGGACAAGCTGGATTTTATCGTACAAAAATGTACAGAATTAGGCATAAACGGCATTACTCCGGTGGAAATGCCCCGCTCGGTGGTGAGATTAGCTCCGGATAAGGCACATAAAAAGACAGCACGCTTGCAAAAGATAGCCCAGGAGGCTGCTCAGCAGTCTAAGCAGGATATTGTTCCGGAGATTAATGAGCCGTTAAGCTGGCGAGAATTTTTGCAAGAGTTGGAGCAAAACGCGGGCTTAAATGTAGTGCTGTGGGAAGATGAGCAAGATTTGGGCTTAAAAGAAGCTTTGGAAAACAATGCCGATATTGGGCGATTAAATTTGATTATTGGGCCTGAGGGCGGATTAGGCAGTGAGGAAGTAGCGGCTTTAAAAAATTTAGGCGCAGTCAGTGTGTCCTTAGGCAAAAAGATTTTGCGTACCGAGACCGCATCAGTGGCAGCAATCGCGATGATATTGTATCACTACGGTGATTTAGGCTGTGTGTGATTGATTATAAGCAAGGTATTTACTAATGGAGGTATAAGTATGGACGAGCATGCAAATGTCAGCATGGAAGCATCAAAAAAGGTCTATTTCGAGACTTTGGGGTGCAAAACAAATCAATATGAAAGCGAGGCTTTAGCGGCTTTATTTAGCGAAGCCGGCTATGAATATACAGAGGATATCGACCTAGCCGATGTCTGTGTAGTAAATACTTGCACAGTAACTCATGTAAGCGATAGAAAATCGCGTCAGGTAATTCGCAGAGTAGGAGCGGCGCGAAAAAAAGGTGCTGTTTTGGTCGTCTGCGGTTGTTATGCGCAAGTCGCTATGGAAGATGTAGCGGCTTTAGGTGAGGCTGATGTCATCGTAGGTACTAATCAACGCGGTCAAATTGTCAAAGCAGTAGAGGATTTTTTGGCGAGCAGTAAGCGGAAAACCTATGTCGCGACAACTAAGGAAATGGCTGATTTTGAGTCCTTGGGAGCGAATAGAGTTATCAATATGACCAGGTCATATCTGAAAATCCAAGAGGGCTGTCAGCAATATTGCAGTTATTGCATTATCCCCTATGCCAGAGGTCCGCTGCGTAGTCGCAAAATGGCGGATATTTTGACTGAGGTGCGTAATTTAGAGGCTGAAAATTTCCAAGAGCTGATTTTAACCGGTACGCATATCGGAGCTTATGGTGAAGAAAAGGATAACGAGGGCTATGATTTGGCTGATGTCTGTGCGCAGATTTTGGCTAATTCGAGTATTCCCCGAATTCGTTTAGGCTCGGTGGAGCCTACGGAAATTACGGATAAATTGCTCAAATTGATGGCTGAAAATCCGCGTATGTGCAGGCATTTGCATTTGCCGCTGCAAAGTGGCTCCGATGAGGTCTTAAAGAACATGAAACGCCCCTATAAAACCGATGATTATCGCAAAGTAGTCAAAAGAGCCAGAGAGATTATCCCCGATATAGCTATTACGACGGATATTATGGTTGGTTTTCCCGGTGAAAGCAACGATGATTTTAGAGAGAGCTTGATGTTTGCTGATGAAATATCCTTTGCCGGAATGCACATTTTTAAATATTCACCTCGTGAAAATACTCCGGCGGCGGTGATGCCGGAGCAGATAGAGTCCGCTTTAAAAGATAAGCGTAGCAAGGCGATGGCAGCAGTAGCCGAGAAAAATGAGCTGAAATATATGGAGCGCTTTATCGGTCAAGAGGTCATGGTGCTTTTAGAGGAAATCGATAAAAAAGGCTATTGGGAAGGTCATACCGATAATTATCTAAAGATTTTGTGCCATTTTGACGATGCGAAAAAGGGTGAGATGCGTAAAGTGAAAATTACGCATCTAAACAAGCGCAATTTATATGGTGAAGAGGTATAAATTTTTTGGCGTAACCTTGTTCTTTGCTCTTGCATTTGGATATACATTTTGCTATAATAGCAAAGTATGAGGTTGGAGGTGAAAGATTATGGATTGTATTTTTTGTAAACTTGCGCTGAAAGAAATTCCTACGGAAATTTTATATGAAGATGACTATGTAGTAGCTTTTCCGGATCAGGCACCACAGGCACCGGTGCATGTATTGATCGTACCGAAAAAGCATATCGTCAGCATGAACGATATTACTTTGGAGGACGGTGTGATATTGTCGCACATCGTTTTGGCAGCACAGACTGTCGCTAAAGCGAAAGGTATCGCTGAAAGTGGCTATCGGGTGGTTAATAATTGCGGTGTAGACGGTGGGCAAACTGTAGGACATTTGCATTTCCATTTGTTAGGTGGGCGTGAAATGCTCTGGCCTGCCGGCTAATCCCTATAATGGAGCTATAAATAAAGCTTAATGGTATAGATATAAAAACTTCTTGCATATTAAGCCGAAATATTGTATAATTATATGAGTATTTATGATTTCCCCTATAGCGCTTATTTTTCGGCGCGTAGCTTGGAGGGAGGGATAACTGTGGGAGAAGTACATGTAGGTAAAAATGAATCATTAGACAGCGCTTTGCGCAGATTTAAACGTTCTTGCCAGAAATCCGGTGTTTTAGCTGAATGCCGTAAGAGAGAGCATTATGAAAAACCAAGCGTAAAACGCAAAAAGAAATCTGAAGCAGCTCGTAAAAACAAAAATAGAAAATCTTTCTAATTTGATAGAGAGTTTTGGCTGATTTTCGTAATTTTAGGACAGTACCGATTGGTGCTGTCCTTTTTCGTATAAAAAATCCCCGATTGCCGGGGAGAGGTGAGGATTAGAGACCTTTGATTTTTAGAGGGGATTTGAGCAAAATAAGCCAGAAAGCCAATTGAATAGCGGAAATTGCCGTAATAGCTATGGCTAAGGTCATAACTAAATTGCTGCCCATCGGAATTACGCTCATACCGATACAGCCAAAGATAGTCGGAATGAAATTGATGATGGAGGAAGCAGAGCCGGTATCGCCCTCTTGCTGCAAGAGCTGCAAATTTGAGCCAAATGGACGGACGATTGAACCGATAACGGAAAAAGGAATAAAGGTAAAGAGAAATAGCCAGGGCGAAATTGCGCCAAATAAGAGCATTAACACACCGGAGGCGACACAGAGAGTAAAGCAAATCGTCGCCAAGGCTTTTTTATTGGCAGATAATAAAAAGCGGACATAAAACATCGGTGCGAGCATAGATAAAAAGGCATTAGCCGCAAAAAAGTAGCTGTAGTGGGTCTTGCTTAGACCAAAGAAATCTTGGTAAATATAGGACGAGGTAGCGATATAGCCCATAAAGGCAAAATTAAAAATACCGAAAAGCAAAACCAAGAGCATAAATTTGCCGTTTTGGCACACCTTAAACAAGCGTGTGTAAGAGGTGAAAATGCTGCCTTGGGTAGATTCGGCAGGGTTTAGGGTTTCTTGGTACAAAACAGCCAAAACGAGATTTACCGTAGCGATAACAGCTAATACGACAAAGGTCGATTCCCAAGCGAAAAATTTTAAAAGTAACGCCCCTAAAACCGGAGCAATCATCGGAGCGATACCACTCATCGTTTGTACGATAGAGAGGATAGTTTCACGCATTTTACCGCTGTAGCAGTCTTTGACCAAGGCTAAGGAAATGCTGGTGATAGCCCCGGCGCCGATACCATGAAAGATACGGGCAGTGAGCAATACATAGACATTGGGTGCTAATGCACAGACGATACTGGCTAAAAGGTAAATAGTATTGCCTAAAACGAGGATTTTTTTGCGACCGTATTTATCGCTTAATGGCCCCCAGATGATAATGCCGATGGCGTAGAACAGGAAAAACATTGTCAAAGTCATATTAACTAAGGAATAAGAGGCGTTAAAAATCGTACACATATCGTTTAAAGCCGGCAAATAAAGGTCGGTGGATAGGGGGACAAAGGCGGACATCAGAGAAATGAAAAAAATCGTGCCACCGTTTTTCAGATATTTTTGTTTAGCTAAATTTTCTTGTTCGATAGACATAAAAAACCTCCGTTGAAATGATAAGCGAAGTACTACGAGAAAGTATATTTGCGAAAACATTGTTAGTTTTATAACATTAGGTATTATACGAGATTACTAAGCTGATGTCAATATTTTTTGGTGAAGAGAATGTAAATTTCAAGAGCATATTTTTTAAAATGGCTCTATATTAGGCGCAAAACTGCTGAAATTCATGTTTAAAATCCTAAAGTTTGTGCAAAATAAGAAAAAAGGAGGTTAGAATGATGAAAATAAACGATAAAAATTTTGCTACGAGCAAAACACGCGAAAATTTGATGCGCGCCTTTGCCGGCGAGAGCCAAGCGAGAAATCGCTATACTTTTGCTGCCGACCAAGCCCATACGGCGTCGATGCCGATGATAGAGAGGGTATTTCGCTTTACAGCCGAGCAGGAAAAGGAGCACGCCGAGATATTTTATGATTTTTTAGAGGATTTAAGCGGGGAAACCATCTATATTGACGGCGGATATCCGGTCAATATTTCGGAGGATTTGGGGCAGTTGATCAAATGGGCGGAGCATAATGAAATGGAGGAGTATGAGGTAGTCTACGCTGATTTTGCCAAGGTAGCTGCTGCAGAGGGCTATCGGGAGATAGCCGGGCGTTTTGCTTTGATTGCGGAGATTGAAAAATGCCATAGCGAGCGATTTAAAAAATTAGGTGAATTGTTAGCCGGTGGGGGGCTATGGCAAAGCAGGGAAAATACTAAATGGGTGTGTTTAAATTGCGGTCATATTCATAATGGGACTAAGCTCCCGGATAAATGCCCGGTATGTGAGCATACCAACGGCTATTTTATCCCAGCCGAATATTCACCGTATAATTTTGGCAGGATTTAAAGAGGGCTAAAAAAGATGAAAAAAGTGCAAAAAAACTCTTGACAAGTAAAAGCAGACATGATATGATAGCAAAAAATAAAAAA
>CAYTOM010000078.1:0-5605 GCA_964439335.1 uncultured Peptococcaceae bacterium
ATATCGGAGTGTGCTTGGTTATTCGTGGGGCAGTGATTTGCCTAGGAACATTTCTGGGGTGCCTATTATGGGAGCAAATTAAAGCCAAGTTTACTATGATTAAGGTGCAAAAATAAATTTGCTAAAAATTTGTGATGATAATTTTAAATTATTACGATAAAATTCCCCGTTTCTACTTGACATATGCTTTTTTTCAAGGTACAATATGTGTGGAAGCGTTTTGGGTTTTTTTATTTCTGCACGAAGCAGATTTTACTATATATAAATGGAGAAAATGGCATATTTTAAAGTTCGTTAAGGAGCTTTTATTGTTGTGTATATTTATATGTAGATTTTTAAGCAAACCGCACTCCGGTTTGCTTTTTTTATGCAAAAACCCTAAACATAATTAAATTATTATCTCAAAGTATGATGAAAAATTTTTAATTTAATGAGGAGAGAGGAGGTAGAGTATGGCAGACATTTTATTGCCTGCAATTTTAGCAGTAGTAGCTTTATGTATCGGTGGTATCGGCGGCTATATTATCCGCAAAAAAACTGCGGAGGCTGCAATCAAATCCGCTGAAGAAGAGGCTGTAAAAATTATTAACGATGCTAATAAAGAAGTAGAGGCAATCAAGAAAAGTGCGTCATTGGAGGCTAAAGACGAAGCCTACCGTATTCGCAATGAAGCAGAAAAAGAAGTAAGAGAAAGACGAGCAGAGGTACAAAAAACCGAAAAACGGTTAAATCAAAAGGAAGATGCCTTGGATCGCAAGATGGACGCTATCGAGCGTAAAGAAGAGGCTATGCAGAAAACCGAAGCCCAAGTCGAAAAGATGAAATTGCAAGTAAGCGAGCTTTATGCCAAACAATTAGCTGAATTAGAGCGTTTGGCTGGATTGAGTAGCGAGGAAGCCCGCGAATATCTTTTGAACAAGGTTGAAGATGAAATTAAGCATGAAACCGCAATTTTAATTAAGGAATTAGAAAACAATGCCAAAGAACAGGCTGATAAAAATGCTCGTGAGATTATTTCACAGGCTATTCAGCGTTGTGCTGCCGATTATGTAGCAGAGACAACTGTTTCTGTGGTGGCTTTGCCTAATGATGAAATGAAAGGTCGTATTATCGGTCGTGAGGGTCGTAATATCCGTACCTTGGAAAATCTGACAGGCATAGATTTGATTATTGATGATACTCCGGAAGCAGTTATTTTGTCGGGATTTGACCCGATTAAGCGTGAGATCGCGCGAATTGCTTTGGAAAAATTGATTGTAGATGGTCGTATTCATCCGGCGCGTATCGAGGAAATGGTGGAGAAAGCTCAAAAAGAGGTTGAAACCAAGATTCGTGAAGAGGGTGAGCAGGCGACATTTGATACCGGTGTCCAGGGATTGCATCCGGAGATTATCAAATTGTTAGGTCGCTTGAAATATCGTACCAGCTATGGTCAAAATGTATTGCAGCACTCTATCGAGGTCGCCCATTTAGCAGGAATTATGGCGGCAGAATTGGGTGTAGATGTGCAGTTAGCGAAAAGAGCAGGTTTATTGCATGATATCGGCAAGGCTATCGACCATGAGGTCGAGGGTCCGCATGTGTCGATTGGTGCTGATTTGGCGAAACGCTATCGTGAATCGAAAGAGGTCGTCAATGCTATCGAAGCGCATCATGGTGATGTCGAACCGATGACTGTCGAGGCAGTCTTGGTTGCCGCAGCCGATGCGGTATCTGCTGCTCGCCCGGGTGCTCGTCGTGAGACTTTGGAAGCATATTTGCGCCGTTTGGAGAAATTAGAGGAGATCGCTAATAGCTTTGATGGTGTTGATAAATGTTATGCTATTCAGGCAGGTCGTGAGATTCGTGTCATTGTTAAACCTGACAAGGTGGACGATATTGAAGCGGCTAAGGTATCGCGTGATATTGTCAAACGCATCGAAAAGGAATTAGAGTATCCCGGACAGATCAAGGTCATCGTTACTCGTGAGACCAGAGCTGTTGAGTATGCGAAATAAGTTGTGAAATATTTCAAGTGAGGTGAGAGCCATGCCAAGACCAAAGAAGTGCAGAAAGATTTGCATGATGCCGGATAATTGTCAGTTTGGTCCTTTGGATAAAGATGGGCAGGAGCTCATTTACATGAGTATTGATGAATATGAAACTATCCGTTTGATTGACTTGGAGGGTTTTACGCAGGAGATGTGTGCCTCTAGGATGCAGGTAGCGCGTACTACGGTGCAATGGATATATAATGAGGCTCGCAAGAAATTGGCTGATGCGCTGGTTAATGGCAAAAGCCTGCGAATTGAGGGCGGAGATTATACCATTTGCGATGGAATGGATAGCGATTGCTGTCAAAATAGTAACTGTTGCAAGCGTCACCAAGCTCAGTTAGAAAATAATGAAGAATAGTTCAGTTTGTCCCCTTTCTTTTGAGAAGAAAGGGGATTTTTTAATTGACTAATTTTTCGTTAAGAGGGTTAGAAAATAGGGTTTTCACAAAATTAAATATAAGTTCCAATTATTATTATTATTATTCAGGGTAAAAATATAAGATAACTTGACATGATGTGCCGTATTTGCTATAATTTTTACTATAAAAGTTATAGGAAAAGGAGATGTAATATGAAAAAACATTGGCAAAGTATTTTGAATGTCATCATGGCGATTATGCTCATATCGTGCCTGGTGCAAATATCCGAAATGAAGACGACGCTTAATCAGCTGAATAATAATTTTACCCATCAAATCGGCATTGTTCGTGATAGTGTCAATGGCATTAGCTGGAGTGTCAGCAATACTTTAAAGGAGCAGGCTAATTTGCTTGCCGATAGCACCTGGGAGTATGGCGAGATGGATTTAGCCAGGCAGACGGCTACGGTTGATATCAGCCTAACGCCGAAAGAATATAACAAAAATACGACCAAAGCGACTGTTTTTGCAAAAGATAAAGAGTATGCTTTAACTTTACAAAATGGTAGTTTTGTTGGCGAGGTTACCCTGCCATTATTTGAAGTGACGGAAATCAGCAAAGTGAGCTTTGTAGAGGGTAATAATGTCCGCACCGAGGACCTCAACTGGACATTTGAGCCGTGTAATGATTTCCTGCCCCAGATTTGGGTGGATTGTGGCTATAACTATAATCATGGCAAGGTCGAGGATAATGCCAAAGAAGTCCGGCTACAGGGCGATTTAAATGTCGATATAGACGGTCATCTGGACGAATATAAATTTAAAAGTATTTCTTTGTTTGCTTGCAGTGGCGATAAAGAGGTATGGCGGCGCGATATTACCGAGGATATTGAGGGCAGAGATAATAATACCGATGCCTTTGCTGCAAGTAGTGTGGCAGTAGAAATTCCGGCAGGGAATTATAGAAATGCCTACTACCATTATAGTTTTGAGGAAGCGCTTGCGGTGCCTTTGGGCGAGACCTACACAATTTATTGTGAATTAGTCGGTGCTGATGATTTGGTGTATCGCTCGTTGCTTTTGGCAGTAGAGTTTGACGAAAACGGTAATGCGGTTGATTTAGGATATGATCGTTCTAATCAGGCGAGCATTTATGATAAAGACGGCAATTTGCTCTATGCCGGACAATATTAATATTAAAGTACGAAAAAGGTCAAGCTCTAGCTTGACCTTTTTTGCTTAGCCTCTGGGATTAAATAAAATCGCAGTTGTAAAGCCTAATACTAATGCTACGGTGATACCCAATGCCGCCGAGGACAATCCTCCGCTAAAGGCACCAATCAACCCATCGGTAGCGACTTTTTCGATAGCTCCCTGGGCTAATAAATGCCCAAATCCGGATAGTGGCACTGTAGCCCCGGCACCGGCAAAGTCTACCAATGGCTGATAAATGCCGATTGCACTTAAAATAGCACCGCTTACAACATAACTGACCAAGACATGCGCCGGAGTGATTTGAAACGGAGTTAATTCCATGATGAGCTGCGCAATGACGCAGATAGCTCCTCCGACCAGAAATGCTTGCCATAAGCCATGTAGCATATTTTCACCTGCTTTCGATTGTGATAGCGTGGGCGATGGCAGGAATAGTTTCACCCTGCTGGGTCGAGGTCGGGCTTAATAGGGCGCCTGTTGCGACTAAAAGTATCTTTTTCAATTTGCCGCAGGCTAGCCGGGGCAGTATTTCTGCGCCGAACACACCGGCAGAGCAGCCTGCTCCACTGGCTCCGCAGTGGGGGTCCTGCGCAGGCGAGTATAATAAACAGCCACAATCCTCGTAGATATTTCGGACATCATAGCCCTTGTTTAGGAGCAATTTCAGGCAGATTTCCTTTCCCAAGGAGCCTAAATCACCGCTTAAAATCAAATCAGGCAGAGGCTCGTCTGCGGTATCTGCTAAATAAGCACAAATGGTATCGGCGGCTGCCGGAGCCATGGCTGAGCCCATGTCGTTATTATTGCTGATACCCAGATCAATGACAATGCCCAGAGTGGCGTGCGTAATTTTGTAGGGCGAGGGCTTATGGCTCAAGATATAGGAGCCACAAGCGGTGGCGGTCCATTGGGCGCTCATTAGCCTTTGGACGCCCATTTCGGTCGGATAGCGTAATTGCCGCTCGACACTGTCATGATGGCTGGAGGAATTAATGCCGATAATTTCACCAAATCCTCCCTCTAAAAGCGCCGCCGCCAAAAATAGCCCCTCGGTCAAGGTAGAGCAAGCATTATACAGCCCGAAAAAAGGCACTGCTAGCCGGCGCGCGGTAAAGGCTGTGGCAATTATTTGGTTTAGTAAATCGCCACCCAGGAAAAAGTCTAAATCATGGGATTTTAAGCCACCTTTGCTTAAAGCCAGAGAAATGGCGTATTCTTGGAGCTTTTGCTCAGCCTTTTCCCAGGAGGCTGCGCCACATAGATTATCGGCAAAATGATAGTCGAATTTTTCACCTAATGGACCCTCGTATTCCTTGCGACCGACTACGGTAGCATAGGAGTGGATATAGATATCGCGCTCAAAATAAAAAGTGCGTTTGTTGATTTTTTTGACCATTTTTAGCCTCCGAATTGTTTAATATCCTGCAATGCAGTAAATAAGCCCGATAATTACCGAGGCGATAGTGCCGTATAAAATGACCGGACCGGCGATGGTGAAAATTTTAGCTCCGATACCGTAAACGATACCCTCGCGCTTAAATTCCAAAGCAGCAGAAACGATAGAATTGGCAAATCCGCTGATAGGCACCATTGAGCCTGCGCCGCCAAAACGCCCGATTTCGTCATACACGCCTAATCCGGTCAAAATAGCGGTAATGATGATAATGCTCACACTGCCTAAACTACTGATAGTCCGAGTGTCCAAAGCGGTGTAGATCGTGAGAAAATTGATAACAATTTGCGCCAGCAGGCAGATACAGCCACCGGTCAAAAAAGCACGCAGGGTGTTTTTGACGATAGGCTGAGCAGGGGCAGCAGGAGTGATGAGACGCGAATATTGGGCTTGGAGATAACTGTTGATGAGCATACTTTGGCGCTCGTTTTGGAAAAGGAGACGGTCATATTTAGCCTGCTCCGAGATTGTGGCGTGGGTTTGGTAATAGATGAGCTGCTGATGCTCGTCTTGCAGCTCGTTTTTTAATAGTTTTATTTTTTC
>CAYTOM010000079.1:0-5580 GCA_964439335.1 uncultured Peptococcaceae bacterium
AATGACGTCAACCATTAGCAATACGCCCAAATAAACCGTTTACTTTGCCATCATACAGCACTAAAATACGCGACGACATCATTGGTACGACCGTCAAAGAAACCACCAACGAAGTGAAAATCGCAAAGCACATCGTGATACCAAACGGCAACAAAATTTCCGAAGCGATACCGCTGATAAAGACCATCGGGATATATACTGCCGCTGTCGTCAAAGTCGAAGCGATAACCGCCGAAGTGACCTCTTGCGTACCATCGACCGCCGCTCGCAAGCGACTCTTGCCCATACCCCAATGCCTATAAATATTCTCCAAAACAACCGTCGAGTTGTCGACGATCATACCTACCGCCAGTGCCAACGCACCCAAGGTAATCATGTTCAGCGTATATCCGCCGAAATACAATAAGTTAAAGGTCGTAATAAGCGACAAAGGAATCGCCAAACCGATAATTACCATACTACGGATATTACCCAAGAACATAAAGATGATCAAAGTCGAAATACCTGCCGCTAAAAACAAGTTGCTAATAATATTATCAATAGATGATTGAATCATCTCTGCACTACTATATGGCACTGACAAAACGATATCGTCATAGACATCGTCCTCCAGCTCTGCCAAAGCCTTGCGTACTTCCTCATCAATAGCAACTGTATTGCCATCGCTCTCTTTTTGCAAACCGATAGCTACGACATTTTGCCCATCGACATGCACATAACCACTGGTCTCGCTGTTTGCATAAGAAATTTCCGCGACATCAGACAGATGAATTACCCCACCGGTCGGCAAAGTAATCGGCGTCTTGCCTATCTCCGCCAAAGACTGATACTCACCATCAATACGCGTTAAAATTTCTCTGGATCCCTGGTCGACATAGCCTCCGGCAGCAGTATTATTCTCCTGCGGAATAATCGCACTGATTGTACCGATATTCAAGCCATAATTAGCCAACCTATCCGGATCTAAAGTAATATGAATTTCCTTGGTATTACCACCGACTACATTGGCAGCGGCTACGCCCTCGATACGCTCAATACGCGGAGCAATCGTATCATCAACTATCTTGCGAATTTCATCAATATCACGACCATTGTCCGATGCAATACCGATATACATAACAGGCATCGAATCCATGCTCATTTTCATAATATTGCTATCGCCGACACCGGCAGGCATCATCATTTCAGCCATACTCAAAGCATCGCGCACCGAGTTTGTCGCTTCATCTAAATTAGTGCCGTAATTAAAGCTCAGCATAACTATTGATGTCCCTGACATACTCTGCGAATTTATCGTATCTATACCGGATATAGTCGCACACTGCTGCTCGATTACCCGCGTGACCTTGCTTTCCACTTCCTCAGCACCGGCACCATCATAAGTCGTATACACCAGCATAATTGGCAATTCCATATCCGGCAATAAATCTACCGGCAACATACTCAGCGAAACCATACCAAACATCAGCATGATTACGACGACCATAATAATCGTGACCGGGCGTTTAACTGAAAACTTTCCGATATTCACTGCCCGTCACCTCAATTCTCTTCGTTCTGCTCTTGACTTTGGTCTTGCTCAGGCTCAATATCCAACTGATTAACCACCTTAGTCACTGTCACCTTTTCACCGCTAACTAAATCAGTATTACCCTTAACAATTACTGCATCACCACTTACCAAGCCATCGGTTACTACATAACTATCACCATCATTAACTCCGGTAGTAATAATGCGTTGCTCGGCTTTATCATCAACTACGACCATTACACTGGTAGCATCACCTTTATACGAAATCGCATCTACCGGCACTACCAAAGCATCGCTCACTCTATCAGTGATAATGCTGACCTCGGCATACATACCTGCCAAGAAATTGCCCTTGGAATTATCCAAAGAAATTCTTACCGGATAACTTTTGCTCGTCTGATCCATCACCATTCCGATTTCAACTATTCTGCCCTCATAGACAGCCTTATCCAAAGTAGGAATAGAGATACTCACCACATCTCCTACCGCCAATTTGCTGACATTACCCTCGCTGATACCTGCCTGTACCTCTAAAGTATCCGCATTGGCAATAGTAAACATCGGCTGAGAAGCCGTAGCATAGCTACCCACCTCAGCACTAGCCGCCGTAACAGTACCGCTAATCGGAGCGGTAATTTCCAAATAATCCAACTGCATCTGCAATCCACGCATCTGAATATCCAAAGCCTTTGCCTGCGCCTCTAAAGATTCATAATCAGTGCGGCTCACCGCACCGGCATCATACAGAGCCTTCATATTATTCAAATTCTTCATCATCTCATCATATTGCAACTTGGTTGCATCATACTGGAGCATGGTACTTTCCTGATCCAACGATGCCAATTTCTGACCGGCAGTAACTTTATCGCCTACCTTGACATAGACATTTTTAATTTCCTCCATACCGGAAATTTTCGGAATTACATACACCGTAGACTCCGGCTGTAACAATCCGCCGGTCACGATCACGCGATTAAAATTCTCCGCCTGCAATACCTTTGTATATACCGGTACCCCCGGGTCCACTACCTCAGCTTGATTATTCGCATCATTACCACATGCGCTCATCATCAAGCCAAATGTCATAAGCACAACCAATGCCAATTTCTTCTTCATCATTTTACCTCTTTTCTTTATTATGTAAATAAATTTATACCTTGCCATCGCCGATAAAACCGCCAAATTCTCAGCCGACCGACCAGTCAGTTCTATCCGCATTCAATAGTATAACAACTGAATATTTATTCGTCAACAACTATTTTCTTTCCTTTTGCCTTTTTTACGAATTTTTATTTTTTCCTCACATTTTAGCAAAATATCATTTATTACCACCATTAGTAGCGACATCAAAAAAATTTTAATTTTTTTCAAATTTTCTCTTGACATTTTCAAAATCAGTGATATACTAAAAAACAATTCAAAAACATTTAAAAGCTATGACGAAGACGGTCGAATACCTATTTTTTTACAGAGAGCTGTCGGGCGGTGCGAGACAGTAAAAATGCTATTCAATGACCCATCCCTTCTGAGCTGGGAGTTCCAAAGCCTCGTGGCAAGTAGATGCTCCTCGCAAGCACCGCGTCAGTAGTGCAGGGCTTGATGGAGCCCGGTGAGCGATGTCTATACGACATAATTTGAGTGGTACCGCGGATTATATTCGTCTCAAAGATAATTCTTTGAGGCGATTTTTTTATGCTTTCCATCACCCAACATTAATTATTATTAAATTAAGGAGTGAACTATCATGAACATGCTTAGCGAATTGAAAGAAGTAGCCGCTCGTATCAAAGAGCTGCGCGAAATTGCCGGACTTTCCCCCAGTGAAATGTCCCTGAAAACCGAAGTATCCCTCGACGAATACCTCTCCTTAGAAAGAGGCGAAACCGACTTTAGCTTTACCTTTATCTACAAATGTGCTGCCGTCTTTGGTGTCGAAATCAAAGATTTGCTCGAGGGTATCAGCCCTAGCTTGGCTACCTATACCGTCACCAGAAAAGGTGAGGGACTACCTATCACCCGTCGCACCGGCTTTACCTATAATAACTTAGCACCGTCATTCAAACAAAAAACCGCCGAGCCTTTCTGGGTTAAAATTCCTTTTGACAATGAGCAAATGCATTTCACCCAGCACGCCGGTCAAGAAATCGACATCGTCATCAAAGGTCGCTTGAAAATCCAAATCGATGACCGCGTCGAAATCTTAAACGAGGGCGATACCATTTACTATAACAGCGGTCATCCCCATGCTTTATGCTCCATGGACGGCAAAGACTGCGAAGTCTACGCTATCGTCTTAAAAGTCGAAGGTGCCGAAGAATCCGAATTTGACATGGATTTAGAATTAGAGACCGTCCCGGTAAGCAAGCACCCCTTGGCTACCGGCACTGTCGCCGACGAATTCATCGAAACTATTTGCGATGAAAACGGCGTCATCACCTCTATCGATTTCAAAAATACCGAGCGTTATAACTTTGCATTCGACACTATCGACAAAATCGCCGATAAAACTCCCAACAAAGTCGCTATGGTCTGGATTAGCAACGACAAATCCGAAGAGCATTACTTCACCTTTGCGGATTTGAAAAAATATTCTGCCATGACCGCCAACTATTTCACCTCCTTGGGAATTAAAAAAGGCGACCGCGTCATGTTAGTCTTGAAAAACCACTACCAATTCTGGTATTCAATTCTCGCTTTGCACAAAATGGGCGCTATCGTTATCCCGGCTACCAACCAATTAGTCGAGCATGACTTCACCTATCGCTACAAAAGCGCCGGTGTCAAGGCTATCGTCTGCACCGCTGACGGCGATGTCGCTCACCAAGCCGAATTAGCTTGTGCCGAATTTCCTGACATGGTCAAAGTTTTAGTCGGAGCAAGCCGCGAAGGCTGGCATGATTTCAACACAGAATTACCTGCCTACAGCGTTGTTTACGAGCGTCGCCCCGATACTGCCTGCGGTGATGACACCATGCTCATGCTCTTTACCTCCGGCACCAGCGGCTATCCCAGAATTGCCGCTCATTCCTACAAATATCCGCTCGGGCATTACATCACCGCTAAATACTGGCACAATGTCAACCCCGATGGCTTGCACTACACCATCTCCGACACCGGCTGGGGTAAAGCACTCTGGGGCAAATTATACGGTCAATGGCTCTGCGAAGCAGGCATCTTTACCTACGATTTCGATCGTTTCCATCCTGATGATATTTTGCCAATGTTTGCTAAATATCACATCACTACATTCTGCGCTCCGCCTACTATGTACAGAATGTTTATCAAAGAAGATTTAAGCCAATACGACCTCTCCAGCATTGAGTATGCTACCACCGCCGGAGAAGCGTTAAATCCGGAAGTATTCCACCAATTCCACAAAGCAACCGGCTTGAAAATCATGGAGGGCTTCGGACAGACCGAAACCACCCTCTCTATCGGTAACTTTGTCGGCACTGCACCGCGTATCGGCTCTATGGGTCGCCCCAGTCCATTATATGATGTCATCCTCTTAGATAATGACGGCAACCCCTGCCCGACCGGTGAAGTCGGTGAAATCTGTATCCGTACCTCTGACAAAGTACCCTGTGGTTTATTCCAAGGCTACTATAACGATGACGAACACACCAAAGAAGCATGGCATGATGGCTTTTACCATACCGGCGACCAAGCCACCCAAGACGAAGAGGGCTATCTGTGGTATGTCGGTCGTAATGACGATGTCATCAAATCCTCCGGCTACCGCATCGGGCCTTTTGAAATCGAGAGCGTCATCATGGAATTGCCATATATCCTAGAGTGTGCGATCACCGCCGCTCCGGATCCGGTGCGTGGTCAAGTAGTCAAAGCCACCATCGTCCTCACTCGTGGCACCGAGGGCACCGATGCTTTGAAAAAAGAAATCCAAAACTATGTCAAAACTCACACCGCACCCTACAAATATCCGCGTATCGTTGAATTTGTCGATGAATTGCCGAAAACTATCGGTGGCAAAATCCGCAGAGTAGCTTTGCGTGAAAAAGACAACCAATAATATTTAAAAAACACACTCAC
>CAYTOM010000080.1:0-5566 GCA_964439335.1 uncultured Peptococcaceae bacterium
TTATTATGGCACTTTTGTTTGTCGTAGTCGATATTGGCTCTCCGATGAAATTGTTTAATGTATATCTTTATGCTACTCCGTATTCTATGTTGTTCTGGGATTCAGTTGTTTTGCCGTGCTATTTGTTGTTAAACTTGGTAGTAGGCTACTCTGTATTGCAAGCAGAAAACAAAGGTGTACATTATAAAAAATGGGTTAAATGCTTAGCTATTCTTTCGAGTCCTTTTGCATTTAGTATCCATATTGTTACCGCATTCTTGTATTCCGGTTTACCGAGCCGTCATTATTTCTTGACTGCTATGTTGCCGGCAAAATTCTTGGCTAGTGCGTTTGCTACCGGCCCGAGCTTGATTATCTTGATTTGCTTCTTGCTCAAAAAGTTGTGTGGCTTTGATGCCGGCTGGAATGCTATCAAGAAATTGTCCGTAATTATCGCTTATGCGTATACTGCTACTATCTTTATGGTAGGTTGCGAATTCTTTACGGCGTTTTATTCTAATGTACCGAGCCACAAGGCAGCGCTTCAGTATTTGTTCTTTGGCTTGCATGGACATACTCAGTTTGTACCGTTTATGATTGTCTTTGTTATTTGTGTGGTATTTGCGCTCTTCTTGTTAATTCCGCGCCAAAACAGAGAGAATCCGACCAAATTAGGTGTGGCTTGTGCTTTGGTATTCCTTTCTATGTATATTGAAAAAGGTTTGACCTTCGTCATTGGCGGTTTGTCTGAAACTCCTTTTGGTGAAATCGCTCCTTACCATATGACTGCTGTAGAATTGCTTGTAATTATCGGTGTTTTCGCTATCGGTATTTTGATTGCTACTATTTTGTTCAAATTGGTAGTAGTAGTTAAAAAAGACCGTGACGAGGGTGCTTTTGTCCAAGAGGACAGAGCAGGCTTGGCTATGAAATTAGTTACTGAAAAAGGTATGTATGTCGATACTGTCGCTCGTGACAGAGATAGAGAAGATGACGACGAATAATTACAAGATTTACAGAAGAATGGAGGAAAAACGATGAGTATACTTTTAGGCTTAGGATTAGTAATTGCAATCATTGCTATTACCTATGTTGGCGTCGAAGTCCTCGGATTAACCTATCTTTTTGGTGTTGTATTGCCGTATGTGGCAGTAGTCTGCTTTATCGTAGGCTTTGTATGGCGTATTGTAAAATGGGCTAAATCTCCGGTACCATTTAGAATTCCGACCACTTGCGGTCAGCAACAATCCTTGGATTTTATTAAGCAAAATAAAATTGAAAACCCGTCCAAAAAAGGTTGGGTTGTAGTAAGAATGATGCTGGAAGTTTTGACTTTCCGCTCTTTGTTCAAAAATACTAAAGCAGAATTGACCGAGGAAGGCAATTTGGCTTATCAGTGGGAAAAATGGTTATGGTTGTTTGCTTTGATGTTCCACTGGGGCTTCTTCTTCGTCTTGATTCGTCATTTACGCTTCTTTACCGATCCGGTACCGGGTTTTGTAACCTTGTGGGAGAAAATCGACGGTGTATTCTGGGTTGATTTACAGGCGTTGTATTTGACAGGTTTCTTGATGTTAGGTGGTTTGTGCTTGTTGTTGTGCCGTCGTTTGTTCTTAAACAAGGTACGCTACATCAGCTTGCTCAATGACTACTTCCCGTTGTTCTTGTTAATCGCTATCGGTTGCAGCGGTATGTTAATGCGCTATTTGACCCATGTTGATATTACTCATATCAAAGATTTGGCTATGGGTTGGGTCACTTTCCATCCGGTAATTACCGGCGATATCAGCATTATGTTCTATATCCATTTGGCATTGGTTTGCGTGCTTTTGATTTACTTCCCGTTAAGTAAATTGATGCATGCCGGCGGTATTTTCTTTAGCCCGACTCGTAATATGGCTAATAATAACCGTATGGTACGCCATATCAATCCTTGGAACCCGACTGTTAAAGTGCATACTTATGAGGAATACGAAGATGAATTCCGTGATAAGATGCGTGCAGTAGGCTTGCCACTGGATAAGGACGAATAATTAATAGTTTAATTATTGTAAAAAAGCGGCTCGATTATTCGAGTCGCTTTTTGTGTATTGTTTGGGTGATGTGCATAAAGAGGCATTGGAGCTTGGTTAGAATAGAGTTAGATAGAATGATATACAAATCGGCAGAAAGGCAAAAAAATCCCTCAAGAGCGATTTCTTGAGGGATAAAGTTTAAGGTTAAATTATCAAGCGATTATAATCTTTCGCCTACATAAGCAGCTAAATCCACTGTGCGGCAGCTGTAGCCCCATTCATTATCGTACCAAGCGAGGACTTTGAGCATAGTGCCGTCCATTACCATGGTCGAGAGAGCATCGACAGTACCGGAAACACTGGTGCCGTTGAAATCGATGGAAACGAGCGGTTTTTCGGTGTAAGCCAAGTAGCCTTTTAATTCACCCTCAGCCGCAGCTTTAAATTTAGCGTTAATTTCCTCGGCGGTGACGGTTTCTTTCAAGTTGACTACTAAATCAACGAGGGAAACATTAGGCGTAGGTACTCTGAGTGCCATACCGCTTAATTTGCCCTTCAATTCAGGGATAACCAAGCCGATTGCTTTAGCAGCACCGGTAGTGGTCGGAATGATGGATTGTGCGCAGCCACGAGCACGACGATAATCTTTGTGGAGACTGTCCAGGTTCTTTTGGTCATTGGTAAAGGAATGGACAGTGGTCATCATACCGGAAATAATGGTGTAGTTATCGTTGATAACCTTGACGACAGGTGCCAAGCAGTTCGTAGTGCAGGAAGCATTGGACAAGACATCCTGGGAAGCAGGGTCATAGGTAGATTCGTTGACACCCATGACGATAGTATTATCGACATCTTTACCGGGAGCGGAGATGATGACCTTTTTCGCGCCGTTTTCTAAATGGACAGCGGCATCGCTGCGACCTTTGAATTTGCCGGTGCATTCTAAGACGACATCAACGCCTAATTCACCCCAGGGAATTTCCTTGGGCTCACGGGTAGAGATGAGTTTGATAGCTTTGCCGTCAACGATCAAATGGCTGTCATCGTAGGAAACCTCGCCTTTGTAGGTGCCATGGGTAGAATCATATTCAAATAAATGTGCTGTACCCTCCGGGTCAGAGGTGCTATTGATGGCGACGACCTCGACATCATCGCGACTCATAGCCACTCTCAGGCATAATCTGCCGATACGACCAAAACCGTTAATACCAAGCTTAGTAGACATAAAAAATCCTCCTTGAAATGTGTGTTATGTAAAATTCATCGTCAGACGAATGAATTATTAAAAATAGGCTTTACTATTTATCATTATAGCATACTTTATTAGAGATGACAAAGGGAAATGTGAGTTTCTTTAGGAAAATTTGATTGAATATTTATTTGTGATAAACAAATTTTCATTATATACTTTATGGTAATTTGTAGTTTTACTTGACAAAACAGGCATGGTTAGGTATAATAATATAGGTATGTTGCACCGACTTGAAAGTCGGTGTTTAGTTTTATTGAATATTTTTTGATATAGATAAAAGGGAGTGTATTTCTGATGGATAAACATGTATATTTGACTAAAGAGGGCTTGGAAAAATTACAGCAGGATTTAGAAACGATGAAAACTGTGCGCCGGAAAGAGGTAGCAGAGAGATTGAAACAAGCTATCGGCTTCGGTGACTTGAGTGAAAACTCGGAGTATGATGATGCGAAAAATGAGCAGGCATTTATCGAGGGCGAGATTCAGCGCATGGAGGAAATGCTGATTAATGTCGTAGTTATCGAAGAGGGTGCCAAGGTAGAGGACGGTACTATTGCTATCGGCTCTAAGGTAGTTATCCGTTTTGTCGGTGATGATGAGGAAGAGGAGTACAAGATCGTCGGTACTGTCGAGGCTGACCCGATGAATAATCGTATTTCTAATGAATCTCCGGTTGGCAAGGCCATTATTGGGCATAAAGCCGGCGATATTGTTGAGATTGAGGTGCCTAATGGTATCGTGCAGTACGAAATTTTGAAAGTAGATCATGAGTAATAGGGGGCGAATTTAGTGGCGAAAGAGACTAAAGAAGAGAGAGAAATGAATCAGCTGATGAAGGTACGCGTCGAAAAAATGGAGGCTTTAGCGGAAAAAGGCATCAGTCCTTTCGGCGAAAAATTTGTACCTACGCATCATATTGCCGAGATTATTGAAAAGCAGGACGAATTGATTGCAAGCGAAGCAGTTGTATCTATCGCCGGGCGCCTGATGGCGAAACGCGGTCAAGGCAAAGCCGGATTTGGTAATGTAGAGGATTTGAGCGGTAATATTCAGATTTATTCTCGTTTAGATGTCGCCGGTGAGGATAGTCACTGGTTGTTTAAAAAAGCCGATATCGGCGATTTGGTAGGCATTACCGGTAAAGTTTTCATCACCGAGCGTGGTGAATTAAGTATCTCGGTAGCAGAATATACTCATTTGAGCAAATCTTTGCGTCCGTTGCCGGAGAAATTCCATGGTTTGACTGATGTCGAGGCACGCTATCGCCAGAGATATGTCGATTTGATTATGAATAAAGATGTCAAGAATACTTTTGTTTTGCGTAGCAAAATCGTGTCGGCGGTTAGAGAGTATTTAGATGGGCAGGATTTCTTGGAAGTCGAAACTCCGGTATTACACACTATAGCCGGCGGTGCGAATGCTCGCCCGTTTATCACCCATCATAATGCGTTAGATATGCAGTTATATATGCGTATTGCTTTGGAATTGCATTTAAAACGCTTGATTGTCGGCGGTATGGAGAGAGTATACGAAATCGGCAGAGTTTTCCGCAATGAGGGTATCGACACTCGTCATAATCCGGAATTTACTTTGTTAGAGGTATATCAAGCCTACGGCGATTATACCGATATGATGGATTTGACGGAAAATATGGTGCGTTTTGTCGCGAAAAAGGTCTTGGGTACTGCGGTAATCCCTTACGGCGATTATACAGTGGATTTAGAGAGCCCCTGGCAGCGCATGACCATGGCTGAGGCTGTCGAGAAGTATGCCGGTATTAATTATTATACCGCTACTTTGGAGGAATTGCAGGCTTGTGCGGCAAAATACGATATTGATACTACCGATATGCCGAAAGGCAAGATTTTAAGCGAATTATTTGAGGCTACTGCTGAGGAAAAATTGATTCAGCCGACTTTCATTACCGAGTATCCGATCGAGGTTTCGCCGCTGGCTAAGCGTCAAAAGGCAAATCCGGAAATGACCGATCGCTTTGAGTTATTTATCGTTGGTCGTGAGCACGCCAATGCTTTCTCGGAGTTAAATGACCCGATCGATCAGTATGACCGCTTTAAAAAGCAGGTTGAGGAGAAAGAAAAGGGCGATGATGAGGCACATCCGATGGACGAGGATTATATTACGGCGTTAGAGTACGGTTTGCCACCGACCGGTGGTTTGGGTATCGGCATTGACCGTTTGGTAATGCTGTTGACTAATGCTCCGTCGATTCGTGATGTAATTTTATTCCCCACGATGAAATTGTTAGATCAGCCGAAAAAAGAGGCTAAAATTGCTGAGGCACCTGCTGTAGCTGAGGTAA
>CAYTOM010000081.1:0-5531 GCA_964439335.1 uncultured Peptococcaceae bacterium
ACTAATATGCAGCCCATAGATAAATAATTCGCCATTTTCGATTTGAGCATAGCTGTCCTTTAGATTTATCCTGCCGGAGCGCATAGATTTGACCTCGGTACCTTTCAGCACGATACCCGTTTCAAAGGATTCCTCAACGATATAATCATGTCGTGCTTTGCGATTTTCCGCTATAATCTTCATTATATCCCTCCTACAAGAGATGCTTACTCACATACTGCCAAATTTCCCCAGCGATATCATCAATCGAACGCTCGCCATTAATGGTGACGATATTTTCCGTATCACGCAAAGCCTCTATCGCCAAAGAATATTGTTTTTTTGTCTTTTCCAAGCGTTCCTTGGTTTCATATATATCCGTATGCTCGCGATTTTGTCTAATCCGCTCCAGCGCTACCTCGACAGGAATATCAATATAAAAATGCACATCAGGCTTAGCCATAATTGCCGCTTGCGAATTAAGCGCTATCGCCCAATCCAATGACACCTGCACACTTTGATAAGCATAGGTCGATAGATAGTAGCGGTCGCAAATAACCTGAGTACCATTTGCCAAATGCGCCAAGATACCATTTTCCCTATTAGTCAAATGCTCCAATCTATCCGCCGCAAATAATGCCGCCATCACCTGCTCGCTCAAAGCCAACTCGCCACGCAAAGCCTGACGGAGCATTTTTCCTACCACGCCATCACTGGGCTCGTGCGTCAAATAAATTTCTTTGCCCAGCTCGCTCAATCTCTGCGCCAATAGCTCTGATTGTGTGCTTTTGCCGGAGCCATCAATCCCCTCAAAAACAATAAATTTGCCGAGCATTACTCCTCACCTCGATGCCTAGCCAAAAATTCACGAGTTTTACCGATTGTATAGTTCAATTGTTCCTCTGAGGGTGCGCCAATAGTATTACGCTTAGCTACGCAGGTATATACCGAAATTGCTTCATAAATATCCTCGCTGATTAACGGGCTAAAGTTTTTAAATTCCTCTAACGATAAATCATCTAAAGCACAATCCCTATCCAAGCAATATGCTACTGCTTGCCCGACAATCGCATGAGCATCGCGGAAAGGTACCCCCTGGCGCACTAAATAATCCGCAAAATCGGTAGCGTTGGTAAAGCCGCCTTTAGCCGCTTTGAGCATCTCCTGCTCACGCACTTTCATCGTTTTGAGCATCGGAATTAAGACCAACAAGCATTTTTCCCATGTTTCTACCGTATCAAAGAGCCCCTCTTTGTCCTCTTGCATATCCTTATTATAGGCTAATGGCAGTCCTTTCATCACCGTCAATAGCCCCATCAAATTGCCATACACACGACCGGTTTTACCGCGCATTAATTCCGCGACATCAGGATTTTTCTTTTGTGGCATAATGCTACTACCGGTCGAATAAGCATCGTCCAAATCGATAAAATGAAATTCCTGGCTGGACCAGAGGATAATTTCTTCGCACAAACGGCTCAAATGCATCATACAAATCGACGCATCAGCCATAAATTCGATAATAAAATCACGGTCACTCACACCGTCTAACGAATTTAAGCAAACTTGGCTAAAGCCCAATTCCTCAGCGACCATTTCTCTATCCAGTGGAAAAGTAGTTCCTGCCAAAGCCCCACTGCCAAGCGGCAGCACATCGGCACGCTCTAAATTGTCCTCCAAGCGCGTAATATCACGCTTGATCATTTCCGCATAGGCTAACAAATGATGTCCAAAGGAAATCGGCTGTGCCCTTTGCAAATGAGTATAGCCCGGCATGATAGTTTTAGTATGTTTTTGCGCTAAATCAGCCAAGGTTTCCAACAAATCCAACAACTGCCCATGAATATGCTCCATCTCATGGCGCAGATACATGCGCACATCTAATGCCACCTGGTCATTGCGCGAGCGACCGGTATGCAGTTTTTTGCCGACTGCCCCGATTTTTTCCGTCAAAAGAATTTCGACATTCATATGAATATCCTCTGCCGATGGGTCAAAAGTCACCTTGTGCTGCTCGATTTCGTGCAAAATTTCCTCTAATCCGCCTATAATTTGCGCAGATTCCTCTAAAGTCAAAACTCCGATTTTGCCCAGCATTCCGGCATGAGCCATACTGCCGGTAATATCCCAATAATATAATTTCTGATCAAAAGAAATAGACGAATGGAAATCCTCTACCAATTTATCTGTATCTTTGCTAAAACGACCGCCCCATAGCTTTTTCATCACTAAAACCTCCATTAATTTATGTATAACATAGCTCATTTTATTGTAGCACAAAACCAACTCAAAGCCAAGACTTTTTGGCAAAAATCCGCTTTGCTCGGCAAAAAAATATTCCTAAAATACATTTTAATCCCTTGACAGGCTCCAGCTAAAATGCTATAATAATTTTTGCATTTAAGCGGATGTGGCGGAATAGGCAGACGCGTGCGTTTCAGGGGCGTATACCGCAAGGTGTGTGGGTTCGACTCCCACTATCCGCATTTTTTCAAGGCTTATCTATCTATGGATAGATAGTCCTTTTTTGTTTGTAAAGCTGCATATTTTATTTTTCTAAGGCTCATCTGCCCCATGGCAGATAGTCCTTTTTTTGTTTACGGCGTTTTATGTCATATACTGTTATTATTTTCACTAAATTTTGTTAATATTTTCACTAATTTTTACCCGGGTGAAAATATCCTATATACACCATACTTTACTCATTTAAAAGAAAGGAAATGAATTATCAGTATGAAACAGACCAAAACCAACACGAAAAAAGAGCCTCTGTCCCTCCATCGCCCACAAAAAAGATTAGGCGTAGGTGGCATGATATTTTTCATCATCATTATGGATATGTGCGTGCCACTATCGACCGATATGTATTTACCGGCGATGCCTACCATGACCGGGCATTTGTCCATGGCTACTGATGCTTTAGTCAAATCAACCGTTACGGTCTTTTTCCTCTTTTACGCCCTGGGTATGCTCATCTGGGGGCCGTTAAGCGACAAATACGGGCGCAGAAAACCGTTAATTGTCGGATTTTTGTTGTATAGTGTCTCTACCTTGCTTTGCGGTATCTCGGCAAATATCTATGTCTTGCTACTGGGGCGTATCCTCCAGGGTATCGGTGCTGCCAGTGTCACCGCGATTTCCTATGCAATGATCAATGATTGCTTTGTCGGCAAAACCAAAGAAACTGTCTTAGCCATTGCTCAGACTTTGTCCGGATTTGGTCCTGTCTTGGCTCCGGTCATTGGCTCGTGGGTATTATTATTCACCAGCTGGCGGGGAGTATTTTTCATTTTGCTCTCTTTCGGCGTGATTGGTATCATTTTGACTTTGTTGTACGAGGAAACCGTCTACGAAAACGAACGCTTTCAAGGCAGTGTCTTTAGCACCTTTGGGCAAATCGGGGTCGTATTGAAAAATAAAGCCTTTGCCGTTATTGTCCTCATCTATGCTATCCTGCTTTTGCCGCTTTATGCTTATCTCAATCTTTCTTCCTACATTTATGTCAATCAATTCGGCTGTAGTGAGCAGGTCTACAGCTACTACCATGCGGCAGCGTCTTTGTTATCCATGGTAGGACCGGCAATTTACATCAAATTTTTCTCCGAGGTCAACAAAAATACCTTTACTACTGTCAGCTTTCTCGGCTGTGTCATCTCAGCTGTGCTAATGCTTGTAATCGGCTCCAATTCACCGCTCATTTTCTGTATTTTAGTGTTCGTCTATTACTTTTTCACCAACTTATTGCGCCCCTACTCAACCAATTTAATTTTGGAACAAAACAAAAACGATGTCGGCTCGGCATCATCGGTTATGAATATGGCGTTTAATTTATT
This sequence comes from uncultured Peptococcaceae bacterium, assembly GCA_964439335.1. GTDB lineage: Bacteria > Bacillota > Peptococcia > Peptococcales > Peptococcaceae > QAKL01. Next base: position 3,813 of record CAYTOM010000081.1, read on the forward strand.
AGCCGTTATCGGTATGCTGGTGGCATCGTTAACCTTTAGCAATATGGTCTTTGCCTTAGGCGTGATTTTCTTAGTTGCTACTGCTATCCCATTAGTTATTTGGGTGTGGTTAATGCATTCCTCTATCCCGATTCGTGGCTTTTACGATAAAAGTGTCAGCAAAAAATAATTATGCAAAAAAGGTGTCTATCAAAAGATAGGCACCTTTTTTTGTTGATACAATCCAAAGATAAGAAATGGAGCAAGCACCTATCCCTTGCTCCTCTTTAAAAATAACTTTTACTGCTTTCACTATTCCTCGATATTATCAAAATCCGGCAATTTATCGCGATCTAGTCCCTTGCTATCCAGCATACCTAATTTGCGGAAATGCCAAGACAATATCTCGCACATTTTAGCGATATTTAAGCGTAAATTATCCTCATTAGGCTCCATCTCCGGAAAGTAGTCAAATTCGACATTATAGACAAATTCCTTTGCCAAGCAATAAATATCCGGCTCTGTCCCATACTCGATTTTTTGGCAATTAGGGCAATATAATTCCAACCCCGAACCGCCATATTTATTGTAAATAATAATCTTCGCTTCCAATGGTCCACCGCAGCTTTTGCAGACGCAGCGCCTGGAGCGCTCAAAAATTTTATCTGGATTCATCATCTGCACCGCCTTTCAGACTAAATACTCTATCGCTTTTATGCTCCCAGGGCAAATCTATCTCGATAAAGAAATGCTTTTTGCTCCAAATACACCTCGTCGGTGCCTCTAAAAATTCGCTGAGCACCTGATCGGCAAAAACATCCTCCAAATCGCCTTGGGCATAAATTTTGCCTTGCTTCATCAAAGCCCCTTTGGTAAAAAGCGGTGAGATTTCCTCCGGATGATGGGTGACATACAAAAGTGTCGTCTGATTTTCATCGACCAAATCATGAATAAGATGCAGAAATCTTTCCTTGACCACTATATCCAGACCGCTGCATGGTTCATCTAGCAGCAATATCGCCGGTTTGCCCATCAAAGCACGCGCAATCAGCACCATCTGCTGCTGCCCCTTTGAAATAGTATCATACGGATAGCGAGATTTGCCTTTCAAACCAAAAATGTCTAAAAGCTCCTTTGCCCGGCGGACATCACTATCCTCTATTTCGTCCTGCAAACCTAAAGAACCGTATTTTCCAGCCATGATAATATCCAAGATACTCTCATGGCGGAAAAAACGGTTGAGAAACGAACTGCTGACCAAACCTATATTTTGGCGAAAATCTCCATAGTTTTCTTCATTTAGCGCTTCACCGCGCAAATATATCTCGCCGGAGCTGCTTTTTTGGTACGCTGCCATAGCACTGAGCAAAGTCGTCTTGCCACAGCCGTTAAGCCCAAACAGCACCCAGTTTTCACCGGAATTTATCTCCCAGTTAATATCGCGAAAAATATACTTACTGCCTATTTTTAGCGCTAAATCCTTTGTTTCGATCAGCTTCATAAGCGCAATCCTTATTCAGCTAATGCCTGATAAATGATACCGCCCTCAGTTTCTTTCGGCATTCTATTGCCTACCAAATGGCACAAAGTAGGTACGATATCTACATTACGAATCGGACGAGTGATAAATTCACCATGTTTAACGCCCATACCTGCCAAGACGCACAAGCAACCCAAGGAATAGCCATCTTTGTTGACATATTGCAAGCTGTTACCATGCTCAAAGCCAAAGTCTTTGGT
>CAYTOM010000082.1:0-5520 GCA_964439335.1 uncultured Peptococcaceae bacterium
AAAGAAGGATTTGAGGTCAGATATGCCTATGTCACCCCTAATTATCATATGTTTGCCGTCCAGGGTACACGCTCCAAAGAATTGATCAATGCTTTAGTCACCAATAATATCGACGAGCAAAAATTCTTTACCATCGCTGATAACGAAATTGATAATCTACCGGTCAAAATAGCGCGTACCGGCTTTACCGGTGAAAAATGGGGCTACGAAATTTATTGCGCTGCCGACCAGGTACACACCATCGAAAGCAAAATCCGCGAAAAAGCAGACTTATTTGAGGCTAAGCAGGTCACCGATTTTCAAATTATGGCTTGGACACTACCTACCGAAGCCGGATTTTACTATATGCGTGACTTGCTACACACCAATCCCTTTGAAGTCGGCTTAGACCGTGGTATCGGCTGGGAGCGGGAATTTATCGGCAAGGCTGCCTTAGAACAAATTCGTGACAACGGTGCTACGCGTGAAATGCTCGGCTTTACCATGGAGCAAGCCGATGTCCATATTAACGCTATGAATTTAGGCGGTCCCGGCACAGCTATTTATAAAGACGGCGAGGAAATCGGTCGTGTCGTCAAATTTAACTATAGCTATGTCAAAGAAATCTGCATCGGCTATATGCTGGTACAAAAAGACAGTCTCAAAGTAGGCGAGAGCTTTAAAATCAAAGATTACGATGCCATAGCTTGTGAAAAAATGTTTCTTTAATTTTTAAAATTCCAAAGACCACGCTTTTTGTAAGCGTGGTCTTTTTCGCATATGAGTCTATTTTTCTACAAAATTTCAACATTTTTTCACTTTTTTACAGGTAAAAATAAGCGTCACACAGAACAATATTATGAACCGCCGATAATTAACGGAGCATTTATCTCGCTTAGGATAATTATAAAAAAAAATGCGCAAAAATGCAAAATAACACTTGTTTATTTTGCCTAAAAGAAATAAAATATAAAAGTACAGATATAAAAATACGATTGATGTATGATGCGCCATTGGGCGGTAAATACTGACAACATGAGCTTTATATTTACCAAATACATTTTAAAGGAGAGAATACAAGTGTTGTTTAAAGGAGAAGACATCGCAATCGATTTAGGCACAGCCAGCGTCCTGGTATATGTAAAAAAGAAAGGTATAGTTTTAAATGAGCCCTCAGTTGTGGCTATTGATAATAATACGAAAAAGGTTATCGCTGTCGGTGAATCTGCGCGCGAAATGCTCGGCAAAACCCCCGGCAATATCGTCGCTATTCGCCCATTGCGTGATGGTGTAATCGCCGATTATAATGTCACTGAAAAAATGCTCAAATATTTCATCGACAAAGCCGTCGGCAAAAAGAGCTTTTTCAAGCCTCGCGTCATGGTTTGTATTCCATCCGGGGTCACCTCTGTCGAAGAAAGAGCTGTCAAGCAGGCTGCTTTAGCTGCCGGAGCTAAATCTGCCTACCTCATCGAAGAGCCGGTCGCTGCGGCTTTGGGCGCAGGTATTGATATCTCCGAGCCCCACGGCAGTATGGTGGTTGATATCGGTGGTGGCACCACTGACATTGCCGTCTTATCCTTGGGCGGTGTCGTCTGTAGCAAATCTATCCGCGTCGGCGGTGATAAATTTGACGAAGCCATCGTGCGCTATGTCCGCCGCTATTTTAATATGGTTATCGGCGAGCGCAGTGCCGAGGAAGCCAAAAAAGAAATCGGTACCGCTATGCCCGGGGACAATCCCGACAAATCTACCGAAATCAAAGGTCGTGACCTCATGACCGGTCTGCCGAAAGTAATTACCATTACTTCCGAGGAAATCAACAAAGCTATCACCGAGCAAATCGAAGACATCGTCGCTGCTGTCAAAGAAGTATTGGAAAAAACTCCGCCGGAATTAGCCGGAGATATCATGAATCGCGGTATTGTCATGACCGGTGGTGGATCCCTCTTAAACGGTCTGGACGCTTTAATTTCCGAGCGCACCGGACTACCTACCTATATCCCGGAGGGGGCTATCTCTTGCGTAGCCTTAGGTACAGGTATGGCTTTGCAAAACTTGAGCATCTTAGAGAACAATACCAACGGCAGTTCTCTTTAATCTGTAGCTGAAAAGGTGACTACTATGGGCAACGAAAATAATATTTTTGATTATATAGCTTGGCGTGGTGATTTATCCTTTAGCAAAGATCCCTTAAACGAAGTCGATGCGCTGATTTTCGCTGTCCTCTCCTATTTGGATTGGGATATAGAGCACGCTCGAGAAACTAATATCGCTCTTGCCCCCATATTGCAGTCTGTCTCTGAGCCTATGCTTGCCCAAAACGCTCATACGACCTCCAATGGTCTGATTGACCGCGAGCAGGTTTTAAAAATGCTCCCTATTTTAGGTCGTACCACGCGTTTTAGCCAAGTAAAGGTTTTAAATTACCAACATAAATATGACGAAGATGTCACGCTGCAATTTGCTGCCATTAGCTTTTTATTGCCTAATGATGAGCTGGTCATCTCCTATCGTGGGACAGATGATACCCTAGTCGGTTGGAAAGAAGATTTAAATATGAGCTATGCGCCATTTGTCCCGGCGCAAGAGGAAGCCAAGCGCTATCTGGAGTATATTGCCGATAAATTTCCGCAAAGCCTCATTCATGTCAGTGGGCATTCCAAAGGCGGTAATTTGGCTATCTATGCCGCCGCCAATGCCAACTACAGCGTGAAATCGCGACTTTTAGGTGTCTATAATAACGATGGTCCCGGCTTTCATCAGGAATTTTTGCAGACCGCGGCTTACCAAAGTGTGGCACATTTGCTCCATACCTTTATCCCCAATTCCTCTATCGTTGGTATGCTTTTAGAGCATGAGGAAGCCTATCAGGTAATCTCCAGCACCGCTAAAGCCTTTTTGCAGCATGCGCCATTATCCTGGGAAGTAATCGGGACAAAATTTGTCTATTTAGAGGAGCGCTCCAGCTTGGGCAAATATAGCGATGCCGTCATCAGTAATTGGTTAGCCACCTGCTCTGCCGATGAAAAGGCCGAATTTATCGATGCTTTATTTGATATTTTAGCCTCCGGACGCGCTAAAAGCCTCAGTGAAATCACCGATGGAGATTTTTTTGTTCATTGGTTCCATATGTTGAAAACCTACACCGGCATGGATAAAGAAAAACGCGAGCTTTTGAGCGATTTGCTCAAGCGCCTCATGAACGAAATCAAAAACGAAACTGTTCGTGATAATATTTTTAATTAATTTAAACTTGCAAATATTTGACCTGCTATGATTTATGCGCATAGCAGGTCTTTTTTATTTGATATGCCAGCGCATCCGATACATCTCTAAATACGGCTTAATTCTTTCGCCATAACGCGCACTAAATTTCTCCGCGCAATCATCATACTCAGACCCGGCTATAGCCGCAGGTAAATCATTGATTAACTTTGCCGTAGATAAAAATTCTCTAACCAATGGCGTAGTCAAATGCTGCTCATAGTCCTTGCGTGCATCAATCAGGCGATAATCATGATTATACCAGTAGGTCTTTTGATAAATAGGCGTCGTCTGCACGCCTTTAAGCCAAAGCTCGTCGCGTTTCGCATACAGTCTATTCTTTTGGGCGTTGATAACGGTATTCTCCTTTTGTCCATCGATATACATCATACTATAAAAATCACGCTTGAAAATATCCTTTACCAACAGCTCATCGCCCATATCCTCATACATTTCTGCCAAAAAATCGCGATATTGCCGATAAGTATAGCTTTTCAACACCTTTGCTCGATATGCCTCCTCCAAAAGTGTCTGAAACAAATATAATATTTCCGCATCAAACGACCCTGCTGCCTCATCCTGCCACGCATCTAAAATAGCAACTGCACTATCATTGGCTCGCTCGCTAAAAATTTCGCTAAATTCACGCAAAAAATCCGGTGAAAACGCTTGTTGCAGTTCTTTTGCAAAAGTCACCTTTAAATCCTTGGCAATCAATTCCTCTGTCCCCGATGGCACCGGGCATTTTTTGCGATAGCTTTGAATTGGCGTACAATAGACATTATCCAGCAGGCTTTGCTCCGCAAAATCATACACTCTTTTGGCATTGCTGCTCAATAGATAATACTGCTCATCATCATGATAATAACTCACCGCAAAATAATCAAATTCCTGCTCAAACCAGCCTAACTTAGAGCGCTCCTTGATATCCTGCGCCACCTGCAAATCTCTGATAATCAGTATCCGTCCGGTCATCTCTGCCCACCTCCATTCATGAGTTGCTTAATATGCGACTCTACCTGAGCCGTAGCTTTCATTTGCCCATTTTTATCACGCGAAATCATAATCGGATACTCCATGATCTCGCTCATTTTTGCCGTCGTAAAGACCTCCTCCACTGTACCGCTAGCTGCCACCATGCCCTGGCTCAAAAACAGTGCCTTTTGGAAAATATCCAAAATTTCTTCAACATAGTGCGTCACATAAATAATCGTCATTTCTTCACCGGCTAGCTCGCGCAATACTGCAAATAAATGCTCTCTATTATACAAATCCAACCCCGTACACGGCTCATCTAAAATCAAAATCTCCGGTTTGGCAAATAAAGCTCGGGCAATCAGCACATTTTGTCGCTCTCCCTTGCTCAAAGTATCAAAGGTGCGCGTATATTTATCTGCCATTTTTAATTCTGCTAAAAGCCTTTTTGCTAAAATGATATCCGCGTCCGTTATCTCGCCTCTAATACCTAAAGTCCCGAATTTGCCAGATAAAACTATATCTAAAGCAGATTCCTTAGTATAAATTTTATCATAAAATGAAGCACTGACCCAACCTATCCTACTGCGCAGGCTCAAAGCATTGTCATTATTATATTCCTCGTCTAACACTTTAAGTTTACCGGCGCTCGGCGCTCTAAAGCCTGCGACCAAAGAAAGCAAGGTCGTCTTACCGGAGCCATTCATGCCAAATACTGCCCAGTTTTCTCCGCGCTCGACTTGCCAGTTTATCTCATGCAATAAATATCTGCGTCCTACCTTGACAGATAGATTTTGTATTTCTATGACCTTTTCTCCCATCTGGCTCACCTTCATTCCTCCGGCTCAATTTCAATCTCATCTAAATCCTTGTTTGTCAATATCAAGCACTCTGCCACCAATTTATCCTGCATTTTAGGTTCAGCCGTAAAGCCGGATTCGTCTAAAAAGCCTAAATTTTTTAGACTCCAGGCAGATATCTCGCATACCTTAGCGATATTTAATCTCCTGCTCTCGGCACTTTCCTCCAAATCAGGATAATAATTAAACCCCATCTCATCGACAAAATATGCCGCACACGCATACACCTGGGGCTCTACCCCATATTCAATACGATTGCAGCATTTGCAAAATATTTCTACACGCGCCTCATCCAGCTCGCTAAAAACTATCTTGCGTAATTTTAGCGGACTACCGCAATATTTACACACACATCTTTTCACTCTTTTTTTTAGCTCATTTAAGCGTATCTCCGAAGCATACTGATATTTCATATTTTACCCTCCTTCAATAAAAATGA
>CAYTOM010000083.1:0-5451 GCA_964439335.1 uncultured Peptococcaceae bacterium
TGACCTCGGCATCAACTGAGGGGTCATTAGCCCCCATTACCTCAACGCCAAATTGGTTAAATTGGCGGTATCTGCCTGCCTGGGGCTGGTCATAGCGAAACATCGGCCCGATATAGTAAAGTTTGGTCGGCTGTGGCTCCGCATACAAGCGATTTTCGATAAAAGCACGCACGACACCAGCAGTATTTTCCGGGCGCATCGTCAAATGCCGAAATGCCTTGTCCTCAAAGGAATACATTTCCTTTTCGACGATATCGCTGGTATCACCTACACTACGCAAAAACAATTCCGTATGCTCAAAAATCGGCGTGCGAATTTCTTTAAAGCCAAAATTACGGCATATCTCACGCATTTTTTCCTCGATATACTGCCATTTTTCAGTTTCTCCGGGGAGAAAATCATTCGTACCGCGAGGTCTGTTGGTCAGCATTATAGTCACCTCATTTATATTTTTTCTCATCAAAAAAGGCACCCGGAAGCTCAGCATCAAGCCTCACTTGACGGTGCCGCTTTGAAAATAAATTTTTCTTTTGCTTTGTTTTTCTATTTTAACTTATCGACTTTATTTTGTCAACTTTTCTTTGGATAATTTCCTCTCTTCGCTCGTTATAAAGTATTAAATCACGCGGATTAAAATCTCCATCTAAGCACCAGCCGTCAGAGCAGACATATTTGCTGGATGAGCCCACGCCCAAACCATAAATACTTTGGCGTTCCTCCATCATCAAAATATTATAAATCGACTCATAGCCTGGCTTGGTGTAGCCGACATTTTCTAAATTATTGACCATGTGCTTTTGGCGGTAGAGATAATAGGGGATATAGCCCTGCTCTTTAACCCACGCTGTCGCCATCTCAGCCATTTCCTCAACAATAGCCGCATCTTCTGCCCGATAGCCCTCCTCTTCTTTCAAACGAGAGGAGCGTTTCAATGCCAAAGAATGAATCGTGACATTTTCCGGTTGCATTTGGGCTATTTTGTCCAAAGTATAGCGGAAATCCGCAGGTTTTTCGCCCGGTAAGCCGATAATTAAGTCCATGTTGATATTATCAAAACCCACTTCGCGCGCTAAATAATATTTTTCCTCGACATCTTGGGCGGTATGGCGTCTGCCGATGCGTTTTAGCGTGTCCTCGACCATGCTTTGAGGATTGATACTGATTCTATTTACGCCATATTGGCGCATAATTTCAAATTTTTCGCGATTTAATGTATCGGGGCGACCGGCTTCGACGGTACATTCGAGCAAATCACTACCCATTTCTTGCTTTAAAAAGCTCAATAAATCAGCTAATTCGTCCTCATTTAAAGTAGTCGGTGTCCCGCCGCCGATATAAATTTCTTTGATTTTTTGCCCCCGTTGGTGAGCTGCTAAAGCTATCTGCGCTATTTCACGCTTTAAATTCGTCAGATATTCTGCCATTTTTTTCGGCTTTGGCAGATTAAATGACGGAAAGGTGCAATATGAGCAGCGACTGGGACAAAACGGTATATCGACATACACTCCGGCACTGTTGACCGCTTGCTCACGCGATTCAAAAAATTTACGCTGCAAAGTCGCCACATCAGTCAAAAGTGTCGCTTTTTCCTCACTGGCGGCAAATTCACTCATGAGCCAGGCTTTGACACTTTGGGCACTTTCGCCTTTATCCATCCGAAAATGCACCAATTTATTAGGGCGCATTCCGGTCAGTGTCCCCCATTTGCTACCTGCGTGGTTTAAATATTCTTTTAAATAACGATAAAGCACGATTGCTCTGGCTCGTCTGATTTCCTGAATCGTCTGGCGATTGCTTTGGTCGATTGCCAAACTATCGCTACCGATGTGCAAAATTTCCCTATCCGCCGCTATTTTTTCCAACCAGACTATTACTGCCTCGTCACTGTCCTCACTCCAAGAAAAATCCGGCTGAAAAACGCGGATAACATCTAAAAGCTCACGATAATATTCCTGAGCGTCCTCTCGTAAATACCATTTCATCATTTTTTCAAATACCTATTCAATTTACGCTCATAGCCCATAGTGCTGGCAGGTCCATGCCCCGGATAAATCTGCGTATCATCGGGGATTTTGCTCATTCGCTCGCGGACACTTTTGAGCAATATTTCTATATCGCCGCCGTACAAATCAGCTCTGCCTATTGTCCCCCGAAAGAGGGTATCCCCACAAAAGCACAATTTAGCGTTCTTTTCCCAAAAGCACACGCCACCTTTGGTATGCCCCGGGGTATAAAGCACAGTTAAAGTGTACTCACCAAAAGTAATTTCATCGCCATTATGCAAAATTATATCCGGTGCTTGCTGGGGAGCTAAATCATCGGCGATATAGAGCTTAGGATTAGTCAAAATATCCACATCATCAGCATGAATAGCGACCAAAGCATTAGTTTTATCTTTCATATAGTCATTGTTACCGACATGGTCGTTATGCCCATGGGTATTTAAAATATATTTCACCTGCAAATTTTCCTGAGTGATATACTCCATCAAGACTATACCATCATCTCCCGGGTCGATAATGACGGCTTCTTTGGTATTTTCATCACTTAAAATATAGCAGTTAGTTTCATAATCACTAACAAGCATCTTTTTTATCTTCATCATATTCTCCTTAAATTAACCCCTAATCAAGCTATTAAAACAGCTTTTCACTATCAAGCAGCATAGTCACCGGTCCATCGTTAATTAATGCGACCTGCATCTCGGTCTGAAAGACCCCGGTCACTATTTCCAAGCCCTCTTTTACCAGATAGCTGTTAAACTTTTCGTATAATTCATTAGCCACATCCGGGCGAGCTGCTTGGGTAAAGCTGGGGCGTCTGCCTTTACGGCAATCGCCATATAAAGTAAACTGCGAAACGCTCATCACCTTGCCGTTTATATCCTTAACGGATAAATTGAGCTTGCCCTCGCTATCCTCAAAGATGCGTAAATTAGCGATTTTTTCCGCTAAATATTCGGCATCTTTTTCATTATCGGTATGAGTCACTCCCAATAAAATGACCAATCCCTGCTCTATCTCGCCACAGCGCACTCCCTCGGAATCCACACCGGCTTTACTAACTCTCTGTACTACTGCTCGCAAAAATAATCCTCCTCACTACTCTGCTATACTGCGCTTGACATCCTCGACATCTTTGATACTGCGAATTTTATCGATTAAAATATTAAGCTGATTGAGATTGGCTATCTCCAAGCTCATATCAATATTGGTATGAAAATTCTTGCTTACGGAATTTATCGACGAAATGTGGACCTTGGTATCATTGACCAAATTCATGATATCCGCCGTAATTTTCGGGCGGTCGATGGCAATAATATGCAGCTTAACCTGAAAAACTTCTTCCTCGTAGTTTTCCCAATAAGCATATAGCAGACGGGATTTTTCTTCGTCAGATAGACATTTTAAATTTGGACATGCCGTATGATGCACTGTGACGCCTCTGCCTCTGGTGACAAAGCCCACTATCGGATCTCCGGGGACAGGCTTACAACAATGCGCAAAGCGGATACTGACTCCCTCTAAGCCATTGATGACGACACCGCTGGAATTTTTAGATTTGGGGCGTACTTTATGCTCGCGATTGCTTTTACTGTTTAAAATATCATCGATACTTTCCGGAGCTTTAGCGGCACTGCTTTGACTTTCTTTAATTTTATTGAGCACTTGCACCGCAGTCAATGACCCTGCGCCTAACGCAATCAAAATTTCCTCGCGATTATGATAGCCAATTTTCGGTGCTAATTGGTTCAACGCCTCGCCTTTGATGAAAACATTCGGATCCAAGCCCTGCTTTTTGATTTCTTTTTCTAAATTTTCGCGACCTTTGGTGATATTTTCCTCACGACGATCCTTTTTGTGCCATTGCTTAATTTTATTTTTCGCCATTGAAGTTTTGGCGATATTAAGCCAGTTCTGCCCGGGACCATTGGCTTGCTTTGAGGTCAATATTTCCACTATCTCGCCATTTTGCAATTCATAATCCAACGGCACGATACGATTGTTTACTTTGCAACCGATACAGCGATTGCCGACATTGGTATGAATTTTATAAGCATAGTCAATCGGAGTCGAGCCTATCGGCAATTCATAGACATCACCACGAGGTGAAAAGACAAATACCGTATCTGAAAACAAATCGACTTTGACTGATTCGACAAATTCTTTATTATCACTGGCGTTTTGTTGAATTTCCTGCAATTGCTCCAGCCAGCTTAATTGCCCGGAATTACCCTTGCCCTGGGAATTACCGCTTTCTTTATATAGCCAATGCGCCGCTACACCATATTCAGCGGTAGCGTGCATTTCTTTGGTGCGTATCTGAATTTCAAATCTTTCGCCTCTGGGGCCGATAACCGTCGTATGCAAGGATTGATAGCCGTTCGCCTTGGGTACAGCGATATAGTCCTTAAAACGCCCGGGGATAGGCTTCCAGAGAGCATGAACCACGCCCAATGCCCCATAGCAATCTTTAATCGTATCTACGATAATTCTGACGGCGATCAAATCATAGATTTCGTTTAAATCCTTGTGCTGACGCGTCATTTTTTTGTAAATACTGTAAAAATGCTTCGGTCGTCCGGCTATCTCCATGCTGATATTTTCCTTGGCTAATTCCTTGGTCAAAATATCAATTACTTCGTTGATATATTCCTCACGCTCTTGGCGTTTCATCGAAATATTATTCACCAAATCATAGTAGCTTTCCGGCTCTAAATACCTCAGGCACAAATCCTCTAATTCCCACTGCATTTTGGAAATACCTAAACGATTGGCGATAGGTGCATAAATTTCCAAAGTTTCTTGGGCGATTTCTCTTTGCTTTTCTACCGGCTGATATTTCAAAGTGCGCATATTATGCAGCCTATCCGCTAATTTAATCAAAATTACGCGGATATCCTTTGCCATCGATAGAAACATCTTGCGATAGCTTTCTAATTGGCGCTCCTCTTTATTGGTACACTCTAATTTGCTTAATTTAGTCACGCCATTGACCAAAAAGCTGACTTCGGAGCCAAAATGGTCAATCAGCCCATTCATCGTGCAATTAGTGTCCTCAGCTATATCATGCAATAATCCGGCAATAATCGCCTGCTCATCTAATCCCAGCTCCGCTAAAATTTTCGCTACATACAGCGGATGATTAATATAAGGCTCTCCCGATTTGCGATATTGTCCTTTGTGTAAATCTTCCGCAAAGCGATAAGCCTCCTCCAATGTGCATAAATCGGCTTGAGGATTGTTTTCATATACGATATCCAGCAAATCTTTAAATCTCATATTTTTCACCGCCTTAGTTTAGTTGTACTTTAGGGAATATCGGGCGATTAATAGCTGCCAAAAGTGCCTCTTCATCATGTGTAAAGGCTAAATTAGCGTATTGCTCATATTCGGCAAATTCTATCCTGCCCTCTAAATAGCGCAAGGATTCCTCTAGATTTGTCTTGTT
>CAYTOM010000084.1:0-5418 GCA_964439335.1 uncultured Peptococcaceae bacterium
AAAACCAAGGCTATGCCGGTCATTGCCGATAAAAGTGCGGAATTGATGACGGCGCAAATCCAAGAGGTACAGCGCGAGGGTGATTCGATAGGCGGAATTATTGAGTGTGCGGCGGTCGGTGTCCCGATAGGATTAGGTGAGCATATGTTTTGGGGAGCTGAAAACCGTATCGCGGCATTGTGCTTTGCTATCCCGGCAGTGAAAGGTATTGAGTTTGGCAATGGCTTTGCTTGTGCGGAACTAAAAGGCTCGGAGAATAATGATGCTTTTTATACTGACGGGGTAAAGGTGTATACGAAAACCAATAATGCCGGCGGTATTATCGGGGGCATGACTGACGGGATGCCATTAGTTTTTCGGGCAGCAATCAAGCCTACGCCATCGATATTTAAAGAGCAGGATAGTGTGGATTTATCAAGTATGGAAAATGTCAAGCTAAAAATCGAGGGCAGGCATGATCCATGTATTTTGCTTAGAGCGGTACCGGTATTTGAAAGTGTCATGGCGATTGCTTTGGTAGATATGCTGTTAGATGAGGTGAGCTATTGATGCCGGAAATAAATAAAGCGACTGCCGGTATGTGGTCGGATAAAATTGCGCGTGCTTTGGCGGAGACGGTAGAGTGCTTTCCCCGAAAGGCTATCGTGGCTTGCCAGGGTGTCGAGGGGGCATACTCCGGATTGGCGGCGGAAAGGTTGTTTCAAGAGCCACATATCAAGTACTACAAAAGTTTTAATGATGTGTTTATGGCGGTGGAAAACGGCGAATGCCACTATGGGGTTTTGCCGATAGAAAACAGTACGGCAGGCTCGGTATTAAAGGTGTACGAATTGATGGACAAGCATCAGTTTAGTATCGTGCGTGCCTTGAAATTGAAAATAGATCACAATTTGCTGGTAAAAAAAGGCGTAGAATTGGCTGAGGTGCGCGAGATATTTTCGCATGAGCAGGCGATAGGTCAGTGTGAAGCATTTTTGCAGTCGCTGGGAGATATAAAAATCAGTGCTTGCGCCAATACGGCAATGGCGGCAAAAATGGTTTCGGAAAGTGAGCGCAGGGATATAGCGGCATTGTCCTCGGCGGTGTGCGCGGAAAAGTATGATTTGGATATCCTGCTAAGTGCGGTGCAGGATCAGGTGAATAATTATACGCGATTTATTTGCATTTCTAAGAAATTGGAGATTTATCCGCAAGCGGACAAGATGAGCGTGATGATGATTTTAAAGCATCAGCCGGGAGCACTTTATCAGGTATTGGCTAAATTTGCGGAGCTGGATATTAATTTGACTAAAATTGAGTCCCGACCGCTAGCTGAGAGAGAGTTTGAATTTAGGTTTTTCTTGGATTTGGATTGTCCGCTATATACTGATGAGGTAGCGAGATTGCTTAATGAATTACAGATGCAGCATGAGGTGTGCAGCTTTTTAGGATTATATACTGAGGTGCAATAGATAAAAAGGAGTGAAAGATATGGGAATGCGTTTTGAAAGAATGTTGCCGTTGCCACAGGAGGTCAAGGAGAAATATCCGATTTCCTATCAGGCGACTGTAGCTAAGGAAAAGGTAGATACACAAATCAAGGAAATATTGTGCGGTAATGATAAGCGGAGATTATTAATCATCGGACCATGCTCAGCGGATAATGAGGAGGCTGTCTTGGAATATGTCCATCGTTTAAAGGAGGTACAGGAGCAGGTCAGGGACAAACTTTTGTTTATCCCCCGTATTTATACCAATAAGCCCAGGACCACCGGCGATGGCTACAAAGGTATGCTTCATCAGCCTGACCCCAATGCCAAGCCTGATATGCTCAAGGGGCTTTTGGCGATTAGAGAGATGCAAAGTCGCGTCTTAGAGGAAACGGAGATGCCGATTGCGGACGAGATGCTTTATCCGTCTAATTATGAATACTTGTCGGATATTTTGTCCTATGTGGCAGTGGGAGCTCGCTCGGTGGAAAATCAGGAGCATCGTTTGGTATCCAGCGGTGTCACTGCTCCGGTAGGCATGAAAAATCCGACAAGCGGAGATTTTTCGGTCATGCTTAATGCTATCCATGCGGCGCAAAACAAGCACGCTTTTGCGTATCGGGGGTGGGAGGTCGAGACGACCGGCAATCCCTGGGCTCATGCGATATTGCGCGGTAGCATCAGCAAGCATGGGGTGAGTGTGCCGAACTATCACTATGAGGATTTGGAGCTTTTGTATACGATGTATGCGAAAAGCGGACTGGAAAATATGGCATTGGTCGTCGATTGCAATCATTCTAATTCGGGCAAAAATTATCTGGAACAGCAGAGAATTTGCAAAGAGGTCTTGCATTCTTGTAGGCATAACAGTGATATTAACAAGATGGTCAAAGGCTTTATGATCGAAAGCTATTTAGAGGACGGCAATCAAAAAATCGGTGAGGGTATCTACGGTAAATCGATTACCGACCCTTGCTTAGGCTGGGAGAAATCCAAGGAATTGATTTTAGAGATAGCGGAATTAGTGTAAAGTTAAAGCTGCCGATGATTTGCGGCAGCTTTTTAATGTGCGATTTATAGGCGAAAGCCTTGTTTAAACCAAAGCAATATGCTATAATGAGAAAAACGCTCGAAATGAGCAATTTTAGGGGGAAAAAAGTTGAAACGGATTTTATTGATTGCGACCGGAGGTACTATCGCTTCCAAGCCTACCGCCGGAGGATTGGTGCCGCAGATCACCTCAGAGGAGATTTTGGCGTTTGTGCCGCAGGTGGCGCAAATCGCTGATATAGATACTTTGCAGTTGTTTAATTTGGATAGTACCAATATAAACTGGCGGCATTGGCTCAAAATAGCGAAGTGTGTCGAAGAGCATTACGCCGATTATGATGGTTTTGTCATCACTCATGGGACAGACACAATGGCGTATACTTTGGCGGCGATGAGCTATTTAATTCAAAATAGTGCGAAGCCTGTCGTGATGACCGGCTCGCAAAAGTCTATCTACGAAGAGGATACCGATGCGAGAAATAATTTGACCAATGCTTTTTTGTATGCGGCGGATGACCACGCCCAAGGGGTTAAATTAGTTTTTGATGGCAAGGTCATCATGGGTACCAGAGCCAGAAAATCGCGGACTAAAAGCTATAATGCTTTTTCCAGTATTGATTACCCGGAAATTGCTGTTTTGCGCGATAGGAGAATTATTTATTTTATCGAGGAGGCTAAACCGGAGGGAGAGGTCAAATTTTATCACGAATTAGACCCGAAGGTATTTGTCCTGAAATTAACCCCCGGAATGGACGCCGGTATTTTTGAATATTTGGCAGAAAATTATGATGCGGTGATCGTAGAGAGCTTTGGCGTAGGGGGATTGCCCTGCTATGGTAATGAGGAATTTTTAAATAGTATCGAGCGCTGGTTAGCCAAAGGCAAGATCATCGTCATGGCGACTCAGGTCTCGCACGAGGGTAGTGATATGGAGGTCTACCAGGTAGGCAAGAAAATTAAGGATCAGTATGAGCTGATCGAAGCCTATAATATGACGGTCGAAGCGGTTTTTGCGAAATTGATGTGGATTTTGGCGCAGACGCATGAAGCTGACAAGGTAGCCGAGCTTTTTTATCAGCCGATAGCCAAGGATATATTATAAGAAGTGTAAGAAGTATTTAAAAAGCAGTAAAAAACAGTGAGAAAAAGCTCTGTCTACCGACAGAGCTTTTGTAATTTTTTAGATAAAAGTGTTGACAAATTATGCTAGCGGTGCTACAATGCAAACATAAGTTAGCGATAATTAACCAACAAAATATAAGAGGCGATATTTATGGACAGAAAAGAAGCAATTCGCAATGCTTACCGCCTAACCGGTAGCAATAGCTTTTATGACGGCATGATGACCTACTCGACATTTTGGGGCAAAATGATTTGTCGATTGGTGTGGGGCATGGACGGCGAGGATTGTAATAAATATCAAAGCAGGGCATTGGCAGGGATTGCAGATGATTTTTCGGGCGAGCTTTTAGAGGTGCCGGTGGGTACGGGGGTCTTGAGTATGCCTATTTATCGGCTTTTGCCACAGGCAGAGATCGTTTGCGTGGATTATTCGGCGGATATGATGGCGCAAGCAGAGGAAAAAGCACGCAAAATGGGATTGGAAAATGTCCGTTTTTTGCGTGGTGATGTCGGGCAATTACCATTTGCTGAGGGGAGCTTTGATACGGTATTGTCTTTAAACGGCTTTCATGCTTTTCCTGATAAGGAAGCGGCTTATCGGGAGACTTATAGGGTATTGCGCCCGGGAGGTACTTTTTGCGGTTGCTTTTATGCCCAAGGGCTATATAGGCGGACGGATTGGTTTATCAAGTATTTGTATCAGCCGCTTAAATTTTTCACTCCGCCCTATGAGTCTTTGGTGAGCTTGAAGACGAGATTGGAAAAGCTGTATGCCGATGTTGAAATCGGTAATGTAAAGAGCATGGTGTGGTTTAGGTGTCAAAAATGATAGGAGGGATTGGCAATGAAGGCAGATTATAAAAATTGGGTACCGCAATATTTGGTTGCAGGGTTAGCTGTGGGGACGGCTTTGGCGCTGGGGCTTTTGGTCGCAGTTGGCTTTTGTGGATTGTGGGTAGAGGGTAGTGTGAGAATTGCGCTCGGAGTTTTGTTGGCGGTGATGGCGGTAGGATTAGCTACGACGCTAAAGTGGAGTATTTGTGCGTATAGGGCTTTTTCCTATGATGGCAAGCGGCAACTTTCTAGGCAGATCGTCGAAGGGACAGCCGGCTATATTACTCTGCCGGAGGGTGGAGTAGGATTAGATGTAGGCTGCGGCAGTGGGGCTTTGACGATAGCGTGCGCAAAAAATAATCCCCAGGGGCGCATGGTCGGTGTAGACCGCTGGGGCAAGGATTATGCGTTGTTTTCTCTGCCACTTTGTCAGAGTAATGCGCAAGCAGAGGGAGTGCAAAATGTCACTTTTGAGCGAGGAGATGCTACCAAGCTACCATTTCCCGATGAGAGCTTTGATGCGATTACCAGTAATTATGTCTATCACAATATCAGTCGAGTTGATAAGCAGGAGCTATTGCTGGAGAGCTTGCGTGTGCTTAAAAAAGGCGGTACTTTTGCGATTCATGATTTGATGAGCGAAAAACGCTATGGTGATATGGCGGCTTTTATGGCAAAATTGCGCGATATGGGCTATGAAAGGGTGGAATTGATCGATACGACCGAGGGAATGTTTATGAGCAAGAAAGAGGCTAAAAGATTGATGCTACAGGGTTCTGCGCTCTTGGTAGGGAGGAAATAGGAGGATATATCATGTCGAAAAAGGCAACCGAATCTCAACGAAAATCCATGAGCTTGATATACCGTGGAAAGGGGATTTTCAATCCCCTGAACACCGGCTGGATAGATGACCATGTGGCTTGTGTGCGGGAGTGGGTAGCGA
>CAYTOM010000085.1:0-5401 GCA_964439335.1 uncultured Peptococcaceae bacterium
CAGTTGCATCATAAAAATGCTGGATTTAATCATCGATGCCTATAACGAACCCAAAGACACCAAAAAATTAGTCCAAATCAAAGCCTGGGGGTGTGATCTCATATGAAGCAAACAGCTGCTTTTATCTCAGCTTATTCCTCGGATACCTTTGGTATCTGCTCTGCCCTATACGAACTAGGTGGCATGAGTGTCATGCACGACGCCTCCGGGTGTAATTCTACCTATCACACCCACGACGAACCGCGTGCCTATTTCATGGACAGTGCCGTATTTGTCACTGCAATCGACGAGACAGCCGCCGTTTTAGGTGCCGATGATGCCGTAGTAGAGGATATAGTCACTGTAGCTACCGAAATTGAGCCGGCATTTATCGCTATCTGTGGCACGCCTATCCCAATGGTGACCGGCGTCGATTTTAAAGCTATTGCCACTATGTGTGAGCAGAGGACCGGTATACCCTCCTTTGGCTTTGCTACCGATGGGATGCATTCTTATCTAAGCGGTATCGCCCAAGCCTACCAAGCCCTGGCAGGGCGTTTCGTCGACGATTGTACTACCAAAGTACCTATGAGTGTCAATATCTTGGGCGCGACACCGTTAGATTTTTCGCTTAATGGGCAAATCGAATCCATTACCGCGTGGCTAGTCAATAATGGCTTTAGCGTAAATTCCTGCTGGAGTATGAATAGTTCTTTAGAGCAAATCAAAAAATCCGCTCAAGCCAATGTCAATTTAGTCATTTCCTCCGCGGCACTGACTACCGCGAAAATCTTGGAAAAAAAGTACCACATTCCCTATGTGGTCGGTGTGCCCTACGGTGCAAAAGCCGCCGCAGCACTGGCAGCCACACTAAAAGAAACCTGCCAAAGTGGCATTTCCGCGGTCAGCTACAAATTAGCCCCATCTACCACAGCAGATATTGCCATCATCGGTGAAAGTGTCACCTCGGCTTCGTTAGCCTATGCACTATCTTTAGAAAAAGGAGTCCATGCACAGGTGCTCTGCCCATTAGAAACCTCGCCCGAATTATTACGCACTCATGATATGCGTACCCCCTCCGAAGATGCGCTCATCGATAATTTAAAGGCGTTTACGACCGTAATTGCCGATGATTTATATCAACCATTAATCGCTGACAAAAGTCGCTTTTACTCTCTCCCTCACGAAGCCTTTTCCGGGAGAATGTACCACGACAAAATGCCAAACTTAATTAACAAACCACTGTAAATTTCACTAAAAAGGAGCGTCTACCATGAAAAAATTCAACAAAATCATCAGTGTCCTGCTTATTTTTACCTTTTTATTTAGCCTCAGTGCGTGTGGCGGTGGCGGACAAACTGCGGATAATACCGATTATATCACCGTCATCGACCATTTAGACAAAGAAGTCCAAGTCCCTGCCAATGCCGAGCGCATCGCCTGCTGTGGTATCTGGCCGTTGCCGTCGGTTTTAGCTGTTTTCTTTAACTCTGCCGAAAAAATAGTCGGTATGCCCTCGCAGTGCATGACTGCCGCAGAAAATGGTATCTTAGGCGAATTATACCCCGAAATATTATCTGCCTCCACCGATTATGCCAATGGCAACGATGTCAATATCGAGGAATTGCTCAAATTAGAGCCTGATGTCGTCTTTTATAATGCCGCTAATCCCTCGATGGGCGAGCAATTAGCCCAAGCAGGCTTAGCCGCAGTAGCAGTATCGGTCAACAAATGGGATTATGACTGCATTGAAACCCTGGACAACTGGATTGCCCTTTTAAGCGAAATCTGGCCTGACAATGACCGCACCGCTTTAGTCCACGAAAAAAGCTCGGAAATCTATAATATGATCCAAGAGCGCACCGCTAATTTGACCGATGACGAGCGTGCAAAAGTGTTTTTCTTATTCAGCTACGGCGAGACCTCTTTAGTGACCTCCGGCGAGCATTTCTTTGGTCAATGGTGGTGTGATGCCGTAGGCGCGACCAATGTAGCCTACGAATTAAAAGACGACAACTCGGTAGCTGTCAATATGGAGCAGGTCTATGCTTGGAATCCAGACACTATCTTTATCACCAACTTTACCACCGCTACTCCTGATGATTTGAAAAATAATACTATCGGCAACTATGATTGGAGTGTCGTCGACGCTGTGCAAAACGATAGAATGTTTAAACTGCCTTTAGGTATGTATCGTAGCTTTACTCCCGGTGCCGATACTCCGGTTACCTTGTTATGGATGGCAAAATGCACCTATCCTGAGCTTTTTAGCGACATTGATATCACCACCGAAGTCAAAAACTACTACAAAGAAGTCTTTGATGTGGATTTGACCGATGAGCAAGTAAACCAAATATTTACCCCCTCCGCTGCCGCATCGGCTTATTAAAATAAAGTGAGGTGCTTACGATGGGACTAAATGCTACCCCCAGCTCTGAAAGATTGCACATAGGCTTTTTCGGACGCCGTAATGCCGGCAAATCCTCTCTCGTCAACGCCGTCACCGGGCAGGATTTAGCCGTCGTCTCTGATGTATTGGGGACGACGACTGACCCCGTCTACAAATCCATGGAGCTTTTGCCTTTAGGACCGGTGATGATTATCGACACTCCAGGCTTTGATGATGTTGGCACTTTAGGCGAATTGCGCGTCAAAAAAACCAAAAATGTCCTCAATAAAACCGACATTGCCATCTTGGTAATAGACGCCCAAAGCGGTTTAAGCGAGACCGATAATGAGCTTATTAAACTATTTAAACAAAAAAATATCCGCTATATCGTTGCTTATAATAAATCCGACCTCATCTCAGCCACCTCTGCTACAGCACCTAACGAAATCTATGTCAGTAGTAAAAGTGGCGAAAATATCCACGCCTTAAAAGAAATGATCGCTGCCTCCACACCGACTGATTTACACCCGACACCGCTAGTTGCTGATTTAATTGAGCCACACGATTTTGTAGTTCTGGTTGTACCTATCGATGAATCCGCCCCCAAAGGTCGTTTGATTTTGCCCCAGCAACAAACAATTCGCGATTTATTAGAAGCAGGAGCAATTTCTATCGTTACCAAAGAAACCGAGCTAGCTCGGACTTTGCAGGAATTGGGCAAAAAGCCGAAAATGGTCATCACTGACAGCCAAGCCTTTGCCGAAGTAGGCAAAATCGTGCTTGATGATATCCCTCTCACCTCGTTTTCGATTCTCATGGCGCGCTACAAAGGCTTCCTCGCTGATGCTTTGACCGGAGTGCAGGCTATCGATAGCCTAAAAGACGGTGATACTGTCCTCATCGCCGAGGGCTGTACCCATCACCGCCAGTGTAATGACATCGGCACCGTTAAAATCCCTCGCCTGCTCAAAGCCAAAACCGGTAAGGATTTAATTATCCAAACCGTCTCCGGCACCGAATTTCCCGAGGATTTATCCCCCTATGCCTTAATCATTCACTGTGGAGGCTGTATGCTCAAAGAGCGCGAGGTCACCTATCGCAGCCATTGTGCAGTCGACCAAGGAGTACCAATTACCAATTACGGCATCTTGCTGGCTCATTTAAACGGTATTCTCAAACGCTCGTTGGAAATATTCCCTGAGCTCTATGAGAAAGTAAAATAATTGCTAAACCTTATACTTTTAAAGCCGAGCCCACCTCGGCTTTTATTTTTATGTGGAAATGCCTTGCTAATCACTTGCTTTAATGCTATAATTAGCATAAATACTGAAGGAGGAATTTCTTATGCAAAATTTTTTACCTGCAGATATTTTATTGCCCAAAAAAGATTTTGAAAAATGGGCGGTTATCGCCTGTGACCAATATACTTCCGAGCCTGATTACTGGCAAGCAGTCGAAAAAACCGTAGGCGATGCTCCATCTGCCTTAAATATCATGCTTCCGGAGATTTATCTGGAGGATAATCCCACAGCACGCATTGCAAAAATCAACCAAACTATGCAAGAATATTTAACTGCCGACATCTTTGACGAATTTCCGCAATCGATGATTTATCTGGAGCGTACCCAAGCCGACGGCAAGGTGCTCCATGGCATCGTCGGGGCTATTAATCTCGCTGAATATGACTATAATATCGGCTCCACAGCCCTCATTCGTGCCAGTGAAAAAACTGTCCTGAGTCGTATTCCGCCTCGTGTCGCTATCCGTAAAGATGCTTCGTTGGAAATGCCCCATATTTTGCTTTTAGTCGATGACCCTGATTTTACCGTCATTAGCCCCATCACCGCCCAAAAGGACAGCTTCCAAACTGCCTATGATTTTGAGCTCATGCAAAATGGCGGTCATGTCCATGGCTATTTTCTCTCCCCGGAGGCGATTAGTGCCGTACAAGATGCTTTGGATAGCTTGATTGCCGGTAGCACTGAGCCGATGCTTTTCGCTGTCGGCGATGGCAATCATTCGCTCGCTACCGCGAAAGAATGTGCTAAATTAAATAGCGATAATCCATTAGCCCAGCAGGCTTTAGTAGAGATTGTCAATATTCACGATAGTGCGTTAGAATTTGAGCCGATCTATCGGGTGCTCTTTAACTGCGAGCCGAAAAAAGTCGTTAATGATTTTCTCACCGCTCTAGGTGGTGAATATCATGGCGATGATGCCCAAAAATTCCGCATCGTCGCTAAAGATACTTCCTACGAAATCTCCGTCAAGCCTACCGCTAAATTACCGGTTGGCACTTTGCAAAAATGGTTAGACGAATATTTAGCCGATAAACCGGAAATCACCATTGACTATATTCATGGCATCGACTCTACCGAAAATATCTGTAATGCCGAGCATACTTTAGGCTTTATATTCGATGGTATGGCTAAAGACGAACTATTTCCCGCTATCGAGACCGATGGCTCGCTCCCACGCAAAACCTTTTCCATGGGGCACGCCTACGACAAACGCTACTACATCGAATGCCGCAAAATCAAATAATTTTTCGCATACGAAAAGAGCAGTTCAGCCGAACTGCTCTTTTTTTGCTTATTTTATCAAGTCAAACCCAATAATCTCCAGTAAGGAATCATAATTACTATGATGCACAAGAACGTCATAATCGCTCTAATACCAAATACTTTGGCAAAATCTTTGAAAGTAAACATGCCATAAGCATAGAATACTAAGAACTTAGCTACTTCGTAGGGCAAAAGCAACTCGTTTAATCCGGCTGCAAAGCAGTACATCGCCGGATATACACCGATACCTAAATCCACTACTACCTGGGTAAGCGGGGTAGCTAACGCAGAAATTGCTGCAAGCGGGGTCATCAAGAAATTAACCGCAAAGGCAAAGATATAAATCGAGGCAAAAATCGCCGTATCACTGCCATTAGATAATAGCGGTACCATCAACTGCGAAATAACATCATTAAATTTCAATGCACTGGCTACCGTACCAATCGAAATAAATGAAGAAATAAAAAAT